>JACDAR010000241.1 GCA_013695335.1 Rubrobacter sp. | reverse complement strand
GGTAGCGCGCGCCTGGCAGCGGTAGTGGAGACCGCGAAATCAGGGACTGCGACGACGGCCTTCAGGTTCTTCGGTTCCAGGCGCACGGCGCTCACGCCTTCCGGGGTGAGGGTGCCGATGACGAGACCGCCGAGGAGCGCGGGGGCCGCGTTGTCAGGGTGGCCGTCCAGCTCGCACACGATGTTGAGGAGGTCGGGGGCCGCGATCTGGCCCCCGAACATCTCGTTTGCCGCTACGGCCCCGCCTACCAGCGCGGCAGCGCTTCCCCCGAGCCCACGGGTCGGCGGGATGTCGTTCTCCTGAATGAGATGGAAATGGGCGTCGGATTCGCCCACGATCTCAGCCACGAAGCGGGCCGCACGGTACGCCGGATGCTCCGGTCCGCGTGGGATGAGGTCGGCGCCAGCGCCGCGCACCTCGACCACCGGGGCGGGCGCGCGATCCAGGCTAATCCGCATGGAGAGGGAAAGCGCGAGGCCGACCGCATCGTATCCCGGCCCCAGGTTCGCCGAGGTGGCCGGGACGCGGACGGAGATCATGAAGAGCGCGTGAGTCGTGAGGGCATGGAAGCTGCTGAATCTTTGTCCTCGATCTGCGGCGCACGCCCGGGCCGGAGGTTCACGACAGGTCGTCCATGAACCTCGCCACGGCCTCGAAGGACGCCTCGACCGGATCAGGGAGCTTCGCGTTCTCGAGGATCACATCAGGATCCTTGAGCCCGTGCCCCGTGAGGACGCTGACTATCGTGCCCTCCGGGGCGCGGCCTTCACCCGCCAGCTTGAGAAGGCCGGCGATCCCGGCTGCAGAGGCTGGTTCGCAGAACACGCCTTCTTCGCGGGCGAGGAATGCCTGGGCCGCCAGGATCTCCCCGTCGGTCACGCTCTCTATGAGGCCGCCTGACTCGCGCACGGCGTTCATTGCGCCATCCTTGCTCGCCGGGGAGCCGATGCGGATGGCGCTAGCCACCGTCGCTGGGGCTTCGATGTCGTGGCCTGCCACGAGCGGGGCCGAACCCTCAGCCTGAAAACCGAGCATCCTCGGGACGCCGTCAGCGCGCCCGGCATCGCGCCACTCAGTGAAACCTTTCCAGTAGGCTGTGATGTTCCCAGCGTTGCCGACGGGGATGGCGAGGGCGTCGGGCGGGTGTCCGAGGACTTCGCAGACCTCGAAGGCCGCCGTCTTCTGGCCCTCGATGCGGTCTGGGTTCACGGAGTTGACGAGGGCCACGTCGTCGCGGTTCTCGTCAAGTCGGCGTGAGATCTTCAGCGCTTCGTCGAAGTTGCCTTCGATCTGCACGATCCCGGCGCCATGCGCCAGGATCTGAACCGCTTTGCCCATCGCGATCTTGCCGGCAGGAACCACCACGAGGCATTCCAGTCCAGCCCTTGCAGCGTAGGCGGCGGCGGATGCCGCAGTGTTGCCCGTCGAGGCGCACACGCAGATGCGGTTTCCTGCGGCCTTCGCCCGGCTGAGGGCCACGGTCATGCCGCGGTCCTTGAAAGATCCCGTCGGGTTCATCCCCTCGAACTTGAGGTGGACCTTCGCCCCGACGCGCTCCGAGACGCGGGTGGCTTCTATGAGGGGGGTGTCGCCCTCCCCGATGGTGGCGATGGCGTGGTCTGGAATCTCAGGAAGCCAGTCGCGGTAACCCTGTATCACACCCCGCCTGAATGCCTGCGCCCGAACTTCCAAAGTGGTCACGCCTTTCGAGAACGGCCCCCGCAAGGGCCAGGGATCATACCGCCGGCAACGCTATCATGCCCGCGCCCGGCGTTTCAAGGACGCGGCTGGCTTTCATCAGGGTAGAACTCGCGCAGCAGCGGCGCAGTGACCTCCTCGACGATCCTGGCCTGCCTGTTCGTGAGGTCCTCGCGCCATCCACCCGGCGTGCCCTTGCGATAGAAACGCCCCTTCCCCTTCTCGCTCTCTGGCAGCCGCTCCCAGGAATATCGCTCCACAGCCTGGACCAGGGCTTCGTCGTCCACAGGCACCCCAAGCTCGCGACAGACGCGCCGCATGGTCCCGAGGGGGTCAGACCGGAGATCCTCGTAACGGACGAGGGTTTTGCGCCCGTCGTGGGCCTGGTATGCGTCCCTGGCTTTGGTCATGTGCTTCAGGTAGTTGACTGCCCGCTTTCTGACGAAGGCTTCTGGACGTTCGGCTGAAACGCCCTTCCCGGGGCGGGACGTGCCGTGGGATGTCCGCATCCAGTTGCCTTCCTGGTGGGCGTCCAGGGCGGAAGCGGCGATGTCCCTGGGATCACGGATCAGGAAAACCATCCGGCTCTCGGGCAGGGCTTGCATGAGCAGCGGCGCGCCTATGGCGCCGTCAGGCTCCTTTACCACGAGGTGCTGGCTGGGGGTGAGGTTGGGATGGGAAGCCCTCGCCGTATCCAGGACGAAGTTTCGCAGGGCGCGCATCCAGACCCTCCTGGTCGGGTCGCCCATTACGAAGTTGGTGGAACCTAGCTGGCCCTCTAGCGCCCTGTCGTAGAAACCCCCGAAAAGCTGGCCCACCTTCGGCTCTTCCCACACCTCGCAATCCGTCAGATCCCGCATCATGTTCCTCAGCCAGGTGCTCCCGCTACGGCTGGTGCAGAAGATCCAGACTACATTCCCGGGGTTGGGGCCGGAAAGTATCTGGTCAGGGTGCCCATTTCTGGCTTCGCTGACCTTGACCCGTGCGGCGTGGATTGCCCCCCGCAGGCGGTAGAAGGCTGCCCTCGACGTGGGGCTGCCTTTGACTTTGCGCTCCAGCGAGCGCCTGGCGTTGTGCAGAAGGTCTCTCATGGCGTCCGGGGGAGTCTAGCAGAGGAGGTTTGCTAGACTCCCCGTGGTGGCCCGTCGGCTGGTAGTGTGTTTCACTGCGATGATGGCGACAGGAACCGACAGGAAAGGCGTGGTGCTTGCCGGCGGCTCGGGGACGCGGCTGTACCCGCTGACGCACGTAGTCAGCAAGCAACTCCTGCCCGTCTACGATAAACCCTTGATCTACTATCCCCTCAGCACCTTGATGCTCGCTGGCATCAGGGAGATGCTCGTGATCTCCACGCCGGAGGATCTTCCCCGCTTCCGGCAGCTTCTTGGCGATGGATCCCACTGGGGCATCTCCCTTGACTACGCCGTTCAGCCCGAGCCGCTTGGCATCGCCCACGCCCTCGTGGTCGGGCGAGAGTTCATAGGGAATAGCCCCGTGGCGCTGGTACTCGGGGACAATATCTTCTACGGACAGGGGTTCGGCCGGACGCTACGAAAAACGTCGTCGAGATCCAGCGGCGCCACGGTCTTCGGATACTATGTGCGCGACCCTGACCGGTACGGCGTGGTCGAGTTCGACGCTGACGGCACGGCAGTCTCCATCGAAGAGAAACCAGACAGGCCGCGCTCGCACTACGCGGTCACGGGGCTGTATTTCTACGACAGCAACGTGATGGATATAGCGACAGGGCTGGACCCTTCGGCGCGGGGTGAACTGGAGATCACGGACGTGAACCTGGAGTACCTCAGACGCGGCGAACTCTCGGTGGAGTTGATGGGGCGGGGGATGGCGTGGCTGGATTCCGGGACCCACGAGGCGCTCCTTGAGGCGAACACCTTCATCGAAACCATCGAGAAACGGCAGGGGCTCAAGGTCTCTTGTCCTGAGGAGATCTCCTACCGCATGGGCTATATTGACGCCGAACAGGTGGAACGCCTCGCTGGGCCTCTGGCGAAGAACAACTACGGCAGGTATCTCCTCGACCTCATATCCGGGGATGGCCTTCCGTGAAGGTGATCGAAACTTCACTCCCGGGAGTGCTGATCGTCGAGCCAGACGTTTTCGGGGATTCACGCGGTTTCTTCATGGAAACTTACAACGAAGCCCGATACAGGGAGGCCGGGCTCCCCACCCGTTTCGTCCAGGACAACCTTTCGTTCTCCATGAGGGGCGTGCTGCGCGGCCTCCACTACCAGAACCCCGATAGACAGGGAAAGCTGCTCCACGTCCCGCGCGGCGAGGTCTTCGACGTGGCCGTAGACATCAGGGAAGGCTCCCCGACCTTCGGGGAGTGGGTCGGTGTCACGCTCTCCGGGGAGAACCATCGCCAGTTCTGGGTTCCGGAGGGATTCGCCCACGGATTTCAGGTGACCGGCGAGAGCGCGCTGCTCGCCTACAAATGCACAGCCCCGTACAACCGCGAGGCCGAAGGCGCAATCTTGTGGAACGACTCCGATATCGGGATAGAGTGGCCCATCGGAGATCCCACGCTCTCCGAGAGAGACACGAACGCCACGCGCCTCGCTGATCTGCCTGCCGGGCGGCTGCCGCCCCTTGCGGGAGGGTGAGCGGATCAGGCCGTACGCTCTGGAAAACGCTTTACGTCAGGCAAGTGGTCGAAGTGTCCATCCAGGGTCAGGAGGGCGAGATCATGCCTCAAACACAGAACGCCGATGAGACAGTCGGCGCCGGGAATGGTCACGCCCCGCCGCCGTAAGTCTCCCAGACGCTCCCCGGCGGCAACGTAATCGATTCGTTCGGTTTCGATGTACGACAGGGCAGAGAACAGCTCGGAGATGCGTCCGCGTTCTTGCGGGCGAAGCCCCTGAAAAATCTCCAGCTCCACCATCCCGCAAAGGACCACCCGGTCTTCCTGGAGCAGACGGTCTAGCGTATCAGAAGCATCAGAAGCCGCGCCCCGTCCCGGTCGCAGGTACCCGATCCACGCGGAAGAGTCAACCAGTACCATACGATTCAAGGTCTTCCATCTCCTCGATGTCCGCCTGGCGTACCTCTTCGATGCCCCTATTGAAGCGGAGCCCGCCCCTGAGCGACCGGATCTCCTGAATCTTCCTGAGCCTTATCCACTCAGACACGGCCCGGTTCACAGCCTCCGTCCGCGTCGAAGCCTCGGTGAGGCTCATCAAATCTTCCAGCACCTCGTCCGGTATCGTTACGGTGGTCCGCATGCCAGCTCCCATCATCAAATTCGACGTTGTGTCGATGATATCGCCTGGCACCGAATAACGTGCATCCAGGATGAAGCTTACGATCAGCCCTTATCGCACTTTGCTGAAGCCTGAAACCTGATGCCTGAAGCCTGCGACAGGACGAGCTTCGCAAGCGCCCGCGCTATTAACCCGATCAGTACGACGAGGCTGTAGACGCCAAAGGGTCCGTGCGGGCCGTGCTTGCGATGGTAGAGGAATGCGCTCTTGTGCAGTCGCCAGGTTGCGAGCGGTTTACTGTGGCTGCTCTTGCCCGTATGGTGGACTACTTCGACGCCGGGGAGATAGTAGACAAGACGCCCAGCTTCCCTGGCGCGGCGGCACAGGTCCGCGTCCTCGAAGTACATGAAGAATCGCTCGTCGAAGCCGTTGATCTCTGCGAGGAGATCCCGCCTCGCAGACATGCACGCGCCCGAGACCCAATCCACTGCGGCGGGGCCATCGTGCCGCCCGGACGCGGGGAACATGCGCCGCACCGCCGCGCTATCCGGGAAGAGGCGCGTCAGGAGCGATGTACGTCCCAGGAGGCCCGAGATGAAACCGACCTCTTTGCGGGCCGAGAGTTGTATCGCGCCGGAGTCGTCCAGGATGCGCGGTCCCACGATGGCGGCTTCCTGGTGTTCCCTGAAGAAGGCGGCCAGTCTTTCGAAAAAGTCCCGCCCCACCAGGGTGTCTGGGTTGGCGAACACCACGTAGTCCCCGCCGGACGAACGCACGCCCCGGTTGTGCGCCCTCGCGAAGCCAATATTTTCGCCAGTCCTGATGAGCTTGACGCCGGATGGCAGGTCCGGGACAGGCTGGTCGTCGTTGTCTACGACCGTGATCTCCAGTTCCCCGTATCCGGTCGCCAGCAGAGATTCGATGCACCGCAGCGTGTACGGCCACGAGGCGTAGTTGACTATGATCGCCGAGAAACTCATCGGCGGCGTTTTCCTGGAAACTTGTGGCCCATCCTACGCCTGATGCTCGCCCGCGCCGCGCTGGAGGAATCGTCGAGGAGCTTGCTGATGTGCGGGACCGGTACCTGTCTCCGGCGCTGTATGAGCTTTCTTTTGCGGAGCATCAACGGGA
>JACDAR010000240.1 GCA_013695335.1 Rubrobacter sp. | reverse complement strand
GTCTCCAGGTTCGGCGCGCTCTACGAACGTTCCCCCTGGGTCGCGGAGGCGGCCTGGCAAGAGAGTCCTTTCGCCGATCTCTCCGGGTTGCACGAGGCATTCGTGAGGGCGGTGCACGAAGCGCCCCAAGTGCGGCAACTCTCTCTCATCCAGGCGCACCCCGACCTCGCGGGGAAGGCGGCAGTGGCGGGCGATCTTTCATCTGAGTCGGCAGACGAACAGTCTTCCGCGGGACTGGACCGGCTCTCGCCGGACGAGTACGAGGCTTTTACCGCGATGAACACGGCTTACCGGGAGAAGTTCGACTTCCCTATGATCGTGTGCGTGCGAGAGCATGACAAGGCGTCTATCCTGAAAAGCGCCGGAGACCGGCTGGAGCATTCGTACGAAGAAGAGTTCGAGACTGCGCTGGTGGAGATCTCGAAGATCGCCGTGCTGCGGTTGAGGGATCTCGTCGAGGCCGAAGTAGAGGAAAGGTAAACGAGTGTCCGAGAAGCGCGACGTGAGGTCAGGGATTACCCTCAGCCGACACAACTACGGCAAGTGCGGGGTCAGGCTGGTGAAGGTGTTCCGCGACACCGAGCGGCACGAGGTGATGGAGCTCGACGTTGCCGTCACGCTGGAGGGAGATTTCGGGGCGTCGTACACCGTAGGCGACAACACCAGCCTCCTCGCGACGGACACGATGCGCAACACGGTCTACGCCCTGGCGAAAGAACGCCTCACGTCGAGCATCGAGGAGTTCGGGCTCGTGCTCGTGGATCATTTTCTAAAGATAGGTCCGACCGTCCAACAAGCCCGCGTGGACATCACCTCTGTTCCGTGGGGCCGCATCGAGGTGGATGGAAAGCCCCACGATCACTCCTTCGTGCAAGAAGCGGGCGAGCGCCTGGCGACGGTGAGTGGGAGCGAGGATGGCTCCCGGCGCTTCGAGGCTGGGCTGGATGGGCTGACGGTTATGAAGACCACGCAGTCAGGCTGGCAGGATTTCTTCAGGGACGAATACACGACGCTGCCGGATACCGACGACCGCATACTGGCGACCGTCGTTACCGCGAGGTGGGAGTATGGGGATTGCCCGGACCTCGACTACGATCAACTGTGGGCCGGGGTGCGAGACCGTTTGCTCTCGGCCTTCACGGACCACTACAGCCCTTCGGTGCAGAACACGCTTTATCGCATGGGCCGGGCGGTACTTGAGGAGTTCGGGGAGATAGAGAAGATACATCTCTCGTTCCCGAATAAGCATCATCTGCTCTACGATCTCGGCCGCTTCGGGCTGGAGAACGAGGGTGTGATCTTCCAGGCCACGGACGAGCCGTACGGCCTGATCGAAGGCACCGTCGAGCGGACATCTTGACGGCATGCCAGGCCGCCTGACCACCCACATCCTGGATACCGCCAGCGGCAGGCCTGCCGCCGGGATGGAGATCGAACTGTTCAAGATCGAAAGCGGGAAACGTAGCCTACTGAAGACCGTCAGCACCAACGCCGACGGCCGGGTGGACGAACCGTTGCTCGAAGGAGAAGAATTGTCTCGCACGATATACGAAATAGTCTTTCACGCTGGCGGATACTTCGCCGAGGAGGGCGGCTCGCCAGCGTTTCTGGACGAGGTGCCCGTGCGTTTCGGCGTCTCCGACCCTGACGCGCACTATCACGTCCCGTTGCTCGTCTCACCCTGGTCGTACACGACTTACCGGGGGAGCTGATGGACGCGGCGACCGTCATGCAAAGGTGCGAGGCTTTATCAGAGATCAGCGAAGTGCAGGGGTTTCTGGTGCGTCCCTACGGTTCGGACGCAATGTATAAGGTCAACGAGGTCGTCGCCGAATGGATGCGCGGGGCCGGGATGGACGTGCGGGCTGACGCCATCGGAAACCTGATCTGCCGCTACGAAGGAACGGGAGAAGGAACCTTCATCCTCGGCTCCCACCTCGACAGCGTGCGCGATGCCGGAAAATACGACGGCCCGCTCGGCGTCCTCACCGCCCTCGCCTGCGTCGAGCGTCTGCACGACCGGGAAGAAAGATTACCCTTCGCTATCGAGGTCCCAGCTTTTGCCGACGAGGAAGGGCTCCGGTTCGGCACGACCTACCTCGGTAGCTCGCACTACTCGGGGGCTTTCGACGAGAGGCTGCTCGAACTCGAAGACCGGGATGGCGTGACGCTGGCCGAAGCGGTTCGCGCTTTTGGCGGGGAGCCAGAATCCCTATCCGGCACGAAATCTGCGCCGGACGATGCCATCGGATATTTCGAGACGCACATCGAGCAGGGGCCTGTGCTGGAGGACCGGGATCTCCCAGTCGGCATCGTCTCGGCCATCACGGGCCTGAGCCGCATACAGGTAGGTTTCACGGGCAGCGCCGGTCATGCCGGGACCGTGCCGATGGATGGCAGAAAAGACGCCCTGTGCGCCGCGGCAGAGTTCGT
>JACDAR010000232.1 GCA_013695335.1 Rubrobacter sp. | reverse complement strand
CGAGACCGTTCAGTCGGCTCCTCTTCTAGGGCGCGGCGCGCTTGCGGCGTTGCTCGTGTGGGGGCTTGCGGTGCTGGCCTTCGCCGCCGGGGGACTTGCGGACGTGACGAACCTCTGGTGGCTCGTTTTGGTCTTTGGAGCGGTGGCGCCCATCGTCCTCGTGGCGCTGCGGAGCCGGGCTCTAGGAACTCGTGGAGGCCGCTCGAGTATCAGGGCTGGCGGAGAAGGACACGCGGAGAGCAAGGAGCGCGAGTTGCTCGGCGCCTTGAAGGAGCGTGGCGAACTGACCCCGACGGTCGCGGCCATGCATACTACTCTGACCGTTGGAGAGGCAGCCGGGATGCTGGAGAAGTTGGCTCGGAGAGGCCACCTGGAGGCGCAGGCACACGAAGGAACCCTCGTGTACGCCCTACGCGAGCGAGACCGCCGTGCGCTAGAGGACGACTACACGGGTCCCACCGCCGCAGCGGTATCGGACGGGACCTCGGCGCAGCCTCTATTGGAACCTCTGAGCGCGCGAGATCTTGAGGTCTTGCGGCTGCTCGCGGACGGCGGATCCAACAGGGAGGTTTCACAGGATCTGCACGTCGCTTTGGGCACGGTCAAGGCCCACGCTGCGAACATTTATCGCAAGCTGGAGGCCCGTAATCGGGCAGAGGCCGTCGCCAGGGCCCGCAAATTGGGCCTGCTTCGAGACGGCGACCGACCGCTCTAGGAATAGCGAAGCTCCGCCGCCCGCGCGCACGAGTAACCCCCATAAACTAACCGATAACCCGCAAAGTTAGGGCTTTCGGCTGATGTGGCTATACCCGGGTTAGACCCACTCTAGCGGTACGGCGCGCGAAGTGGCGAGTAAGAAAGCTGGAGGTGGATCTGCGTGTTGCGTTTGGGAGAAAGGATGAGGCGGCGTCCCGTAGCATGGTTCTTCGCGCTCGCGATGGTGATGGAGGTCGCGGTCATAGCAGTCTTCCTGCTGGGCGGCGCGGCCAGGGTACTGGAAGCCGCGATTGAGGCTACCGACCTTCAGGATAGGACCGACTTCGTCTCGGCATACCGGCTCGCGGTCGCGGAGCCGCAGACCATCCTGGGGATCGCGCTCTCCATCCTGCAGCCGCTCTCGCCGGACATCTCGGCCTTCGTGGTGGCGGCGGTCGCCTTCGGGTTGATCGGCGTGAGAAGGCTCGTGCGCGGCTACCGATTCTGGAGCGGCGCTGTCGGGTGGCGTCGGGGGCTTCGGGTGTGGGGCGTGATGGCCCTAACCTTTATCGTCATGTCGGTTGCCACTGCCGGTCTCAACCTCCTCTTCGCGCCGCCGGGGGGGTTCGAGTGGGTGAACGTGCCGGTTCTGTCTCTGGCGTTCCCGCTCGCGTTGCTCGCGTCCATCTTCCTGGACATCGGTGGGGTGACAGAGGAAACGGGTTGGCGCGGCTTCGCCCTGCCGCTGTTGCAAGAGCGCATGACGCCGCTGGCTGCAACGCTCCTCGTCGGCGTACTGTGGGGGATCTGGCACTTCCCCGCGCGGCCGGACATACTCTTTGGCGCCTATGGCGTTGGTGGTGGGATCCTGCTGCTCGGTATCCTGGTCGTCCGGTTCCTGTTCCTCTCGGTGGTCATGACGTACTTCTACAACCGGGTGGGGGGCAGCACCCTCATCGCTATCGCCATGCACGGGCTGCACAACGACTCGGTGTTCTTGCAGGGGCGGATAAACGCTGAAGGTCTCGGTCCGTACCTCATCTCCGAACTGACCCTGCTCGCGCCCATCGTCACCGTCGCCTGTGTCCTCCTGCTCGCCACCGGGAGCAGGCTCGGCCTCGACGGACCACGTAAGGCAAATTCGGTGACGGAAGTGGCTCCTTCGCCGACCCTGGGCGCGCCGTGAGACACCCCGAACCGTAGAGGGAGCCGCGCTTACTTCGTCTTCTTGCGCGGGCGGAACTCGGCGGCGAGGTGTTCGACAGGTTCTCCGGTCTTGAGATGCTTCCCGACGATCTCGGGTGCGTCGGCACCGATCAGGCCAAGGTACCATGTCCCCGAGGGATAGACGATGGCGTTGGGACCGTGCTTGCACAGGCCGAGACATTCGACCGAATCCACACGCACGTCGCCGTTCATCCCAGCCGCCCGCAACTCACCCTTCAGCGCCTTGCGGACCTCCTTGGATCCCCGCTTCTTGCAGTCGCTACCTTTGCAAACTAGCACGTGAGAATCGTAGTCTCGCACCCTGACTGCGGGCTTCTCGCGCTCCAGAAGCGCCATTGCCCCGTTTTGCTTCCCTCGGCTCTTCTTGCCTTTGGCGATGATCCACCCCGTTTCCAGGCCCGAATGCGGGCAAACTCTAGATTCTTCGGATAATTGAGAATCATTCCCAATAACTGCAATATACCACGTGCGGGGTGGGGACGGTATCATGGGAGGGGCGGGGTTTGAATCCTATTTGCGAGCTTATGGAGGGTGGAGAACTGCATGGCCCGGCACGCGGTCGTAGATGTGGGGAGCAACACCATTCACCTCCTGGTGGCTGAGGTGGATGGGGGAGAAGTATTGCCCGTGACGGGGGAGAAAGTCTCGGCCCGGCTCGGTTCCGGCGTGGAGAAATCCGGGCGGATAGAGGGTGAAAGGCTCGCGCTTGCCTCGGAGGCAATAGCCATGTTCGCAAGAATATCCGCGCTCAATGGGGCGCCAGAGCCCACGGTCCTCGCCACGAGCGCCGTCAGGGATGCGGAGAACGGCCCTGAGTTGGAGGAGAAGGTGCGGGAGGCAACGGGGCTGAAGATGCGTTTGATCTCGGGCGAGGAAGAGGCCACGCTGGGGTTTCGGGGGGCGATCTCGGCGCTCGGGGATTCGTGGGATGGGCCTGCGCTGGTGGTTGACCTCGGCGGCGGGTCGGCGCAGCTCATAGTTGGCGAGGCGTCGGGAGGGCCGCTCATGCAGGTTTCATTGCCGCTCGGTTCCAACCGAACCACCGAGCGTTTCGTATCCAAAGATCCAGCAAAGAAAAAAGAACTGCGCGCGCTCGACGAGCACGTGAAGGTGATGATGCCGGGATGGAGCCTCTCATCAAGGGTGAGGGTAGTGGCCGTCGGCGGGTCTGCGCGGACCATACTCAGGATCACAAGGGATAAGCTGACCGTGGAGCGGTTGCGAAATCTCGCCGCCGAGGTCTCGGAGCAGCCGTCGGCGGAGCTATCGCGGGAGACCGGGCTCACGCCGGAGCGGGCGCGGGTGATGCCTGCGGCCATCACCACGCTCGCGGCAATACTCGAACATTTCGGCAGGGAGGAATTGACGGTGGCGCGCGGCGGTTTGAGGGAAGGAACGATGCTCACGCTCGCCGAAGGGGAGGAAATATGACAGACGTGACGCGCCGTCCGAGCCTCTCGGACCCTTCGCTGTACATCAACCGCGAGCTATCCTGGCTCGCCTTCAACGAACGGGTGCTGGCGCAGGCTACGGACGACCGGCATCCCCTGCTGGAGCGCATGCGATTCGTCGCGATCTCCGAGACCAACCTGGACGAGTTCTTCATGATCCGGGTTTCCGGGTTGCAGCAGCAAGTAATGGCCGAGCTTCCGAACCCGGTCCCGGATGGAATGACGCCGGAGGAGCAACTCTTCCGCATCAAGCAGCACACCGAGGAGTTCTTCGCCGAGCAGCGCGCCGCCCTGAAAGACGAGCTACTGCCCGAGCTTGCCAGGGAAGGCATCAAGGTGGTGCCGCACCACAGGCTGCGCAAGGCGGAACGGCAGGAGATCAGGGAGCGATTTGCTAAGGACATCCTGCCGATCCTCACGCCGCTGGCGATAGACCCTGCCCATCCGTTCCCGCACATCTCCAACCTGTCGCTGAACCTGCTCGTCGTGATCTCAGACGATGGCCGCAAGGTGATGGCCCGCATCAAAGTGCCTACCACCATTGATCGCTTCATGCGCGTGGAT
>JACDAR010000222.1 GCA_013695335.1 Rubrobacter sp. | reverse complement strand
CTCCACGCTCATCCTGCTGTTTTCGAGAACCTCCGGCACGCCGTTCGCGCTCATGTATCACCTTTCTCTTGTGTCAGAAAAGGGGCGAACTCTCTAAGAGAGCCCGCCCCACCATACTGCTCTACGTTGCTTGCAGGTCGAAGACCTAGCCGACCGAGCCTTCCATCTCCATCTGGATCAGACGGTTCAACTCGATAGCGTACTCCAGCGGAAGCTCCTTCGCGATCGGCTCGATGAAGCCGTTGACGACCATCGCGATGGCGGCTTCCTCGCTCAATCCGCGGCTCATCAGGTAGAAGAGCTGGTCTTCTCCGACCTTCGAGACGGTCGCCTCGTGCTCGGTGTTGACCTTCTTCTCCTCGATCTCGATGTACGGATACGTGTCCGTCCGCGCCTGCTCATCCAGCAGCAAGGCGTCGCACTCGACCCGGCTCTTGGAGCCAACGGCCCCCTCATGCACCTTGAGGAGCCCGCGATAAGTCGAACGCCCGGTCCCCTTCGAGATGGACTTGGAAGTAATGAGCGAAGAGGTGTTCGGCGCGGCGTGGACGACCTTGCCGCCCGCATCCTGGTGCTGTCCGTCGCCGGCGTAGGCGACAGAGAGGATCTCACCCCGCGCGCCCTCGCCCACCAGGTAAACCGCCGGGTACTTCATCGTCAGCTTGGAGCCCAGGTTGCCGTCTACCCACTCGATGGTGGCGTTCTCGTGCGCAACGCCCCGCTTGGTCACCAGGTTATAGGTGTTGTGCGACCAGTTCTGGATGGTCGAGTAGCGGATGCGCGCGTTCGGCTTCGCTATAAGCTCGACGACCGCCGAGTGCAGCGAGTTCGAGGTGTACGTCGGGGCCGTGCAGCCCTCGATGTAGTGGACCGAAGAGCCCTCGTCGGCGATGATGAGCGTCCGCTCGAACTGCCCCATGTTCTCCGCGTTGATGCGGAAATACGCCTGCAACGGGATGTCTATGTGGACCCCCGGCGGGACGTACACGAACGAGCCACCCGACCAGACCGCGCTGTTCAGCGCCGCGAACTTGTTGTCGTCCGGCGGGATGGTCTTGCCGAAGTATTCACGCACCAGATCCTCGTGCTCGCGCAGCCCCGAGTCCATGTCCGTGAAGATGACGCCGGACTTCTCCCACTCTTCCTTGAGGGAATGGTAGACGACCTCGGACTCGTACTGGGCGCCGACGCCGGCGAGTGACTCGCGCTCGGCCTGCGGGATGCCCAGCTTCTCGAACGTGTTCTTTATGTCGTCTGGCACGTCGTCCCAGGTGCGGCCCTGGTTCTCCATCGGCCTGATGTAGTAGTAGATCTCATCGAAGTCCATCTCCGAGAGGTCGCCGCCCCAGGTCGGGGTCGGCTTCTCGAAGAACGACTCCAGAGCCTTCAAGCGGAACTCCAGCATCCACTCCGGCTCGTCCTTGTGCTTGGAGATCATGGCGACGATCTCCGGGTCTATGCCCTTCCTCGGGGTTCTGAAGAAGTACTCTTCCGGGTCGCGAAATCCGAACTTGTACTCGTCGAGCCCGAGCTCCTGAATGGTCTTGTCCTGTGGCATGTGCTTCCCTTCCCTAGCTTTGCGTCCCGGCGCCGAACTCCTGGCGCACCCACTCGTATCCGTTCTCCTCCAGCGCGTCGGCAAGCTCCTTGCCGCCCGAAGTCACGAGCCTTCCGTCCAGCATCACATGGACCCTGTCCGGCTCGATGTACCTCAAAATCCGCTGGTAGTGCGTGATGACGACCGCCGAGAACTCCGGCCCGCGAAGCTCGTTCACACCCTTCGCCACGACCTGCAGGGCGTCAATGTCCAGGCCCGAGTCGGTCTCGTCCATGATGGCGAGCTTGGGTTCGAGCATGAGCATCTGCAGGATCTCGTTCCGCTTCTTCTCACCGCCGGAGAAGCCCTCGTTCAGATACCGCTCGGCGAACTTGGGGTCCATCTGCATGATCTTCATCTTTTCCTGGATGAGCTTGTACATCTCCATCGGAGATAGCTCTTCCTCGCGCACGGAGTTGACGGCAGTCCGCAGGAAGTTGGCGACGCTCACGCCGGGAACCTCGCTCGGGTACTGGAACGCGAGGAACATGCCCAGCTTGGCCCGCTCGTCGGCCTCCAGCTCGAACACGTCTTCATCCCGGAAAGTTATGGAACCGCCCGTCACCTCGTAGCGCGGATGGCCCATCATCACGTTGGCGAAGGTGCTCTTGCCCGAGCCATTAGGGCCCATTATGGCGTGGATCTCACCCTGCCCGACCTCAAGGTCGAGACCCTTCACGATCTCCTGACCGTCTATCTCGACGTGCAGATCATCTATCTTTAACATCAAACCCCTGCCGTTCGCCCATGTAAAAACTTTGCTACAGCAAGGCTATTTAATCACAGCGCCCTACCCCTAACAACGTAAAGGGATCACGAGCAAGAACTTTTCCTGAAATCCGCGAAAACCCGCTGTTTATAAGGATTTCGTGATCCAGATCACGCCGCGCACCAGCCTCTCGGGAACCATTGTCAGCACGCTCCGCCATAGACCGCTTGTAACACCTGAGTAGGCAAAGAACTCTGGGTTATTGAGAATCATTCCCAATAAATTAGGATTGGCCCGCCTGAAGGATGCCTACGTGGCATCTCTCCAGTGCTGCATTTCGCGGCCCATGAAGTACGAGACGAGGGTGCGGTAGATCTCCTCTATCACACTGGGGTCGAGCCCGGCTTCCTCGGCCCAGCGGCGGCGTTCGGCGAACATCGCTTGCTGACGTTCGGGTGCGCGTACGCTTTGCTCTCCCGTTTTGTAGCTGGCTGCCGCCTCGACGTAGCGGGCGCGGTGGCCGATCAGGGAGATCACCTCCCGGTCCAGAGCGTCAATCGCCTGGCGAACATCCTCGATGCTCTCGCAGTCTTCAGGTTGCTTCACGCTGGTGCCGCAGAGAGGATCTTCGCGCCTTCCGCGCTCATGGGTGAGTCGAGATTCGCTTTTCGGGTGAGGTAGCCCAGCGCATATACCTTCCCGTCTACCTGAAGCGGGGTGATGGATGTGAGAAAACCAACTGTGTCGTCGCCCTGGCGAATTTCATCTCCCGCCTCCGGCGGCTCCATCGGGCCGGACTCGAGTTCGAAGCGGTGGAGCTTCTTGTTCGGGCTTCCGCGGTAGTGCATACGCGCCACGGTCTCCTGTCCCGGATAGCAGCCCTTCCCGAAGCTGACCGTCCGGTGCAGGAAGTTGTCAGACTCGCCGGGGAAGTTATCCGGGGTGATGTCCACTCCGAAGCGGGGGATGCCGGTCGAGATGCGCGCTGTCTCGTAATCTTCCTGGTTGGCGAGGGTAGCGCCGCCCCCGATCAGGAACTCGCGAACGGTGTCCAGATCGTCCGTCGATCCAATGAGATCGTATCCGCCAACGGGTTTCGCAACGCCTGCGAGGAGAACCGAAGCTCCGCCGATGTCTGTCCGTATGCCCTCTTGTTCGGCGAGGTCCAGATTTCCGAGCAACTCCCCGGCTCGCGGTCCGTAGAGGCCGAGAATGCCCCACGCATCATCGCCTGATGAGAGATCCTCCATCTTCACGCGGGAGAACGGGGCGTAGCGACCAAGTATCCCCTTCGCCGCTTCCGCCCCTTCGGGACCGGTGTCCACGAAGATTTCATCCCCGTTCTTCGAGACTCGAAGGTCGGTCTGCACGCGCCCTTTCGGGTTCAGGAGCGCGGCGTAGACGCCGATGCGTTCGCCGGGTGGGATCTCATTCGTCAGGACGGCGGCGAGCATGCCCACAGGATCTTTGCCTGTTAGCCGGAGAATTGTCGGCTTGGGAAACTCGACAAGCGCCGCGCCTTCGGAGAGCGCGGTGTATCCGGGGGATGGGGCATCGCGGGTTTGGGTTCTGATCTCTTCCATGAGGGTATTTTAGGACATGGATCCCATCTATGAGGAGGTAGTACGTGGTAAAGGTCGTTGTGCTGGACGTTGACGGCACTTTGATGGACACCAACTACCAGCACACCGAAGCCTGGGCGCGCGCCCTGGCGGATGTGGGCCGTCCGGTGCCGAGGGCCGAGGTGCATCGCGGTATCGGCAAGGGTTCGGAGATTCTCATCTCCGACTTCGTCGATGACGAGGACGCGGCGGAGAGGGTGGACGAACTGCACGCCGATATTTACATGGACCTTCAGCAATACGCCCAGGTACTTCCGGGCGCGAAGGAGCTCATAGCCTCCCTCTCAGGGAACGGCTTCCAGGTGTGGCTCGTGACGAGCGCCAAGCCCGAGGAGCTGGAGAAACACCTGGAGAAACTCGAAGCCGAAGAAAAACTGGCAGGCATAGTCAACTCAAGCGACGTGGAGCAGGCCAAACCGGCGCCTGACGTCTTCGAACTGGCGCTGGAGAGGGCTGGTATCCAGGCCAACGAGGCAATCGCCGTCGGCGACTCCGTGTGGGATGTTGAGGCCGCGAAGGTTGCCGGCGTACGTACAGTCGCGGTGCTAACCGGCGGGGCTTTCGGCGCGGAGGAACTCAAGGAGGCTGGGGCCATCGAGGTATACGAGGATTGCGCGGCGCTTGTGGATTCGGGATTCCCGGATTGGGCGCGTTGATGGGGCTTGCGCAAGGGGTGGGGTTATGTAATACAATTCCCGGCTGTAGCTGGAAGAGGGTCGAAGCGATGGAGCGCCGCCCGGAAATATTGAGGCGGCGTTTTGTTGTTTGGCCCCCGAAGAGAAGGGTGGGCGCAAGGTTATGGCCCAGGGAACGGTGAAGTGGTTCAGTGACGAGAAGGGCTACGGCTTTATCTCACCCGATGACGGGAGCGAGGACCTCTTCGTGCATTACAGCGGTATCAGCGGCAGCGGCTTCAAGAGCCTCGAAGAGGGCACCCGCGTGTCCTACGAGGCGACCCAGGGTCGCAAGGGGCTGCAGGCGGAGAACGTTTCTCCCGCCTAGAGGCTCCTCAACGAGCACTCAGAGACCGCAGGGGCCGGGTTTATCCCGGCCCTTTTTCTTTGCAAGTATTTCCGTGCGATCCCGCACGATACGCCGCCCTTACTTCGTCGTAGACGCGGGGTAGCGGAAGGCCCGTTTTTTCGGCTAGCCTGGCCGCGTCACCGTACTCAGGCGCGACTGAGAAATCCTCTCCGTCGAGGCTTCCGATCTTCACCCGGCAAATCCCGTATGGAAGCCTGACTTCTGTCCACCGGCGCTCCGCAGCCATGCGTCCCACGGGATGATGTCGCACTCCGAGGGTTCCAGTCTCCCGCATCAGGAGCCGGGCCAGCAGTTCGTGATCCTCAGCCCGTACCAGCGCGCAGACTTTATACGCCCCACGGCCTTTCTTCATGATGATGGGCTCCATCCAGGCGTCTAGCGCACCCGCGCCGAGCATACGTTCCAGCGCGGAACCCAGGATCTCACCCGAAGCGTCATCCACGTTGGCCTCCATCAGTTCCAGGCCGGACTGATGTCCCTCCAGCTCCCCGACCACGGCGCGCAGGAGGTTGGGCGCGTCCCTCAAGGTGATGCTCCCAGCCCCGTAACCGATGCTCCCTGGCGCCATCGGCGGCGCGGCATCCGTGAACTCGCCGCTGGTGAAGGTCTGCATCAGGGCCGCGCCGGTCGGGGTCGTGGTCTCGTTGGGTTCCTCTGTGAAGCGCACGCGCGAGCCCTTGAGTATCTCCAGCGTCGCAGGGCCTGGCACGGGCAAAGGGCCGTGGGCTGCCCGGACGACGCCGCTCCCCATAGGCAGAGGTCCGCAGCTCACGCTCTCCGCGCCAAGCAACTCGAGCGCGACGCAGCTTCCCACCACGTCCACTATGGAGTCCACAGCCCCTACCTCGTGGAAGGCAACCTCATCCGGCGGCATACCGTGAACCGCGCCCTCGGCCACGGCCAGCCGCCGGAAAGCCTCGATGGACCGGGCCGTAGCCCGCGACGGGAGGTCCGCGTTCTCCACGAGCATTCGGATATCCGCGAAGGTGCGGTGAACGTGCTCCTGCGGGTACTCGACCGAGACCCTGAGCGCCCCGACGCCGTTTATCTCTGCGGGGTCTGCGGTGAGTTGGAAAGGGACGCCGAGGGGTTCGAGGGTCCGGGTGACCTCGTCGAGTGGCGCCCCGGCGGCAAGGAGGCTGGCGAGAATCATGTCCCCCGCCGCCCCGCCCACGGGTTGGAAGTGAACGTGTGTCAGGGGAGGTTCATCCGGGGTCAATCTCCCCGAAGATAGTAGAAGGGGGCGTTGAGGAAATCCAGGTAGGCGTTAGTTGCCTCGGAGATCACCGCCCCGAAGGCTTCGCGCTGTTTGACCCGCTCGTCGGCCAGGGTCTGCGCGTTGCGCCAGAAAGTCTCGGGCGTGGGGTTCTGTATGGCATCCCCGGTGAGTTCGGCGAGCGTGAGGAGGTAATTGATGTTCCTCTCGCGCATGATCTCGGAGACGTTCAGCGATGCCCGAACCGGCGCCTGGACCGCCCGAACGAAGCTATCCGTGGCGGAGGGGTGACGTTCGTACATCACGCGCCTACTGCCCGATGCCTTCGCCGCTCAATTATCGTTGGATCTTCCGTTGGAGATCCGGCGCACCGTGAGCAGGGAGACGGCTAGGAAGATGGCTAGGAAGATGGCTAGCAGGATGAGGGGGCGGGGATCGCTCTTCACGGCGTCGGTGAAGGGCGCTGGGTCGCGCTTCTTCCCGGCTTCGCTGGCCATCTGGAACTGGCGGTGGGCAGAGTCCGCGAGGCTCTTCCCGAATTTGGTGGCCGCGCCCCTTATGCGGTCTTTGATCTTCTGTCCCGCCTGTTTGGCGAGGACTGGCGGTTCTGTGTGCTTCTTCAGATCCTTCACGTCCGGGGCCATGCGGCTCCGGATCTCGAACATCTCCCGCTCTATGCGCTCTGGTATCTCGCTCACGACCTGAACTGCCCCTTTATCCAGTTGACGTTCTGCTGGAAGGTGTGCATCGTCCTGTGGGGCTTGGGATCCAACTTCCTCATGATGTTGGCACCGGCCCCCGCGAGGATGCCCCCGATGACGAGCAGTATAACAGCGACGATGCCTGCCGAAGCCCACGGTGGGAACCCTGCGGCGTTCATGGTGTACATCCCTGCCAGGAAGAAGAAAAGCAGGAACAGAAGCAGAAATACCGCCCCGACAGCCAAAAGGCCAACCGCAACCCCAGCCTGACGGCCCACTGGCGTGAGCTCTATCCTCGCTATCTCGACCTGCTTGGCCACCAACTGCTGGATCTGGGGCCTCAGGGCCTCGACTATTTCCTTGATGCTGCGATCCGAAGGTTCCGGACCTTCCCGCAACTCCCGGCCGAACTCCGCGACCCGTTCTCGCTGCTCCGTCACCGATCCTCCTCCACTACTAAAGACATTTCTTTCATGGTACGTTCCTAAATACCCTAGCCGCGCCGCACATAATCTTTGCCGCCCGCATGCTACACGAGAACCACTTCATCATAGTAGCCAAGATAACATGAAGCACGCGAAACCTCACGATTAATCTGACACTAACTAGGGTACACAAAAACGGCGTGGGGGCCGTGACGGGTGGAGCGGGGATCAGATCCCGAAGAAAGGAGAGGCTGTTGAATCTTTGCTCGGCGCTCGGCGTGGTACCCGGTGACGTTGTGGCGTTCGCCGGCGCTGGAGGGAAGTCGAGCGCCATACGCGAGATTGCCACAGAACTCAGGGAGGCTGGCAACACGGTACTCGTCGCCCCTACTACCAAGATGCTCATTGGGGAGGCTGATGGGATTGGCCCGCTCGCCACCTCCGAGAGCCTGGAAGGTTTGATCTCTGAAGCCGGAAAAGCTATCTCCGGCTCCGGGGCCGCAGTCATAGGGAGCGGCCTGCTCTCCAAGGACCGCATAGCAGGCGTCGAGCCCGCGTGGTTCTCCTCCCTCTCCCGGCTCGCGGACGTTGTCCTGATAGAAGCCGACGGCTCCCGCCACCGCCCGCTCAAAGGCACAGCCGACCACGAACCAGCCCTCCCC
This sequence comes from Rubrobacter sp., assembly GCA_013695335.1. GTDB lineage: Bacteria > Actinomycetota > Rubrobacteria > Rubrobacterales > Rubrobacteraceae > JACDGB01. The sequence continues at coordinate 2,090 of JACDAR010000222.1, read as the reverse complement.
GCCACGACCACGCTCGTCGTCGCCGTCGGAAACATAGGCGCCTTCGGCAAACCAGTCGGGGAAGAGAACATCCACCGCCCAGCCCTTTTCTCGGATCTCACGGGAGTTGGCCCCGGACAGAGCGTCACAGCCAACGCCTTCGCCCGCGCCCTGGCCCACGGCTCCCTCAGAAGCATCCCCAAAGGCGCCAGATCAGCCGCCCTCATCACCGGCGTCGAACCTGGCGACAGCATGGCCCACGCCTCCGTAGTGACCCGCGAACTCTGGCGCATGAACGTTCGCCGCGTAGTCCTCACCTCCATCCCCGAAAAAGGCCCAGCCCAGACCTGGCTCCCCTGACATAGAAACGGGAAGCCAGATCTCTTTCCGATTTCGCCAACAAAGATCCTCTTGACACGAAAGTAGTTCCCTTCGTAAAATTGTTGCATAAATATAAGACAATGAATGGGGGTGATTGCGGCGGCTATCTGGCTTGAAGTTGATACTGGGTGTGGGGTTCCGATCTACTTACAGATCATGGACCAGGTTCGTCACGCGGTGGAGGTTGGGAGCCTGACGAGCGGGGACAGGCTGCCTACGGTGCGGGCGCTGGCCAGAGAGTTGACGGTTGCCCCGAACACCGTGGTGAGGGCTTACAGCGAGTTGCAGCGCGCCGGATTGATAGAGAGCCGGGCCGGTGTCGGCACCGTCGTTTCAGAAGGCGTGGACGAGATGTCGCGGGGGGTTGAGGCGCTGTACGAACGGTTGGAAGTTCTGGCGCGTGATGCCGTTGGATTGGGAATAACCGAGGACGAACTCTGGGAACGCCTGGACGCAGCCTTCGAGCGGTTCCACGAGAGGGCCGCGGACAATAGGGAAGGTGGCTAGCCTGTATCGAAGGTGATGCGGTGTACTTGCTTCCCTGGTTGTGCAGCTTATCGAGAAGCCGAAAGACCGCGCCATGCGGGCGCGGCCTTTCGAAAGAAATCCCTCGTGCTTCTGGTGTTAGCTCGGGTCCACAGAGCCGACGTAGCCTGGGATGTCGTACATGGGCGTCTCGGTGACGATCCCGAAGTATGTGGAAGAGTGGATGATGGTCCCGTACCCGGTGGCGATGCCGACGTGGGATATACCGTAGCCCCAACCCTCATCGTAGAACACCAGGTCACCGGCGTTGGCCGATGAAGGAGTACCGAAGCTCCACTGGGCGGCCGGATCGTCAGGCAGGTAAACGCCCTGATCCCCATAGACGATCTGGGTGAAGCCAGAGCAGTCCGCACCGTAGGCCCCGTAGGGCGTCCCGATCCAACTGTACGCTTCATCCAACGCCGCCTGGCCCGTATCGTAGGCAAACGCCTCTTCGCTCGAAACCGCCAGCGACACAGCCGACAGCAGGGCACAGCACAGCAAGGTAACGACACAACGTCGCATATGAATTAACCCCCTCCAAATTGCTTACAACACAACGACGGAGGATACTAGCAAAGATTTTTGGTATTTGCAGTCGCCCAGACGAATTTTTTCGAGATGGCGCCGGATGAAATAAGCATTACTACCGACACTTGTATGTAAACCGATGGTCCCATCGCCTTCCCGGACATCTCGCGTTTCCGCCGCTAAACTGGATAATCGCGAAACGAGATACAGCCCGCGCGAAACAGGAGGACGAGATACGAAACGGCGTATCGAAAAAGAAACTCAATCGTCCAGAGAAGCCCGAAAAAGGCGCGTGGAGACCTGATTCTGGTGGTGTGGCAGTGAAAACCGCTGGCTTCGACGGGCGTTTCGCGCCAAGCCCAACTGGACCTTTGCACGTCGGGAACCTTCGGACAGCCCTGCTGGCGTGGCTATTCGCCAGGTCAGTGGGGGCTCGTTTCCTGGTGCGGGTGGAGGATCTGGACCGCTCGCGGGTACGCCCAGGTATAGAAGAGGCGCAACTCGCCGACCTCAGCGCCCTCGGGCTGGATTGGGATGAACCCGTGGTGCGCCAGTCGGAGAGGGTGGGATCTTACGAAGAGGCAATCTCCCGCCTCGACGGCGAGGGACTTCTCTACCCTTGCTACTGCACGCGGGCCGAAATACGGAGCGCCGCTTCTGCCCCGCACGGCATC
>JACDAR010000185.1 GCA_013695335.1 Rubrobacter sp. | reverse complement strand
TGCGGCGCCCGCGACGAGGACGCGGGGGCCATAGGCTTCGACGAAGGCCCGAAGCCGCCAATGTGGACGGACAGGTTCGAAGAGCGCGGCATCGCTGTCACACGGGACGTGCTGCGTGAGGAGGCAGTCGCCGTGCTGCGAGAGTATGCCGCCACCGGAGGTGAGATCTACAACGCCAGGGGCGGTGATTGAGTTGCGGAACGTATCGTGTTCCGCAACTCGAATTCGGGTAGTGAAAGTACGCAGAAAGAAGCCAGCCCCAGCTCCAGCCACAACTCGTAACCCTCGATGTCGCTGTGCTGGGCTATGAACAGTGAGATCACCGTCCCGTGCGTCACCACTACAACATTGCTCTCCCGATACTGTTGCAAAACCGCGTCTATGGCTCCGGTAAAGCGATCCCTCGCCTGCGCGGCAGTCTCGTTCCCCCATACCAGCGTCTCCGGGTTTCGGAAGAACTTTCTCGCGGACAGGCGGAACTCGGCTTCCGTACCAAATGGTGCCCCGGTGCGGTCGTGTTCGTGGAGGTTGTGGTGAACGCATCGGTTCACGTCCATCCGTTCGGCAACGATCCTGGCAGTTTCGATGGCCTTTGGTTCCTCGCTGGATACGATGACACTGGGCGCGTATTCCCTCAGCCGCTTTGCCAGTGCGGCGCAATCCCGGCGGCCTTCGTCGGAGAGACGCCATCGGTTGGGTGGTAGTTCTGGCAGAATCTCGGGCCGCGCATGTTTGACGAGGATAAGCGTCCGTTCCGGCAACCTGATGCCTGAAACCTAAAAGCCCGAAACCTACACAACAAACTCCTTCGGAAACCCGGTCAGGTTGCGGCAACCATCTTCGGTGACGACGACGAGGTCTTCGATGCGGACGCCGCCGACCTTCGGGTCGTAGACGCCGGGCTCGACTGAGACCACGTCGCCGGGGATCAACTCTTCATCCGCCGTGGAGACGCGGGGAGCTTCGTGGAGCTCCAGCCCGACGCCGTGCCCGGTCCCGTGGAAGAAGCCCTCCGTGAGCGGCTTGCCATCTTTGCTGTCGTGTTTGTCGGTCTTGTAGCCGTGCTCGTGCAGCACGTCCGAGACCTTGCCGTGAACGTCCCTACCGTTGACTCCGGCCCGGATCATACCGAGCGCGGCCTCCTGACTCTCCAGGACGGCGTCGTAAATTTTCCGCAGTTCTGGTGATGGTTCGCCCTTGACGAAAGTGCGGGTCATGTCGGAGTAGTAGCGGGTCGAGAGATCCATCGGGAAGATGTCCAGGATGATGGACTCTTCGGCCTTCAGCGGGCCGCTTCCACGATTGTGCGGATCCGCGCCTTGCGAGCCTCCTGCGGTGATGGTGCCGTCGGCCATGCAGCCGCGACGCAGAAGCTCCACGTCTATCTCGCCGCGCAGGATCTCACTGGTCAAAGTCTCGCCACGCCACTGGAGTACGTTATCTTCTCCGAACTCGGATTCCCGGAGAACCTCGACGGCGTGGGCGCAGGCTGCTTCGATTGCCCTCTGGGTCTTCTCGATGTGGGAGACCTCTTCATCGGTTTTGGCGCGGCGCCTGCCGTCGAAGAGCTGGCGATCCGGTGTGATCTCCAGCCCGCGTTCGCGCAGCGCGTCGGCGTAGATGACCGCCATTCCGGCTGGCACGACGATGGGAGAGCCGTTGGTTCCGAGGCGATCCAGCAGGTTCGAGATCGCGGCTGCGTACCCCTTCGCGCCGCTCTTGAGTTCCCTGGCGAGCTTGATGAGCTCCAACTCTTCGTAAGAAAGAAGCTCGTCCACCGGCGCTTCTTTGCTTGCCCTGCCGTATTCCAGGGACGAGACTGCGAGGTACTTCTTGCCGTCAACGCGCAGGCATATCACCGGGTCCGGGGCGAGGAACCCGGAGAGGTGGTAGGCGTCGGCGTCGTGTTCCGGCGCGCCTATTACTAGCAGGTTCTGACCTTCGTCCTTCATGCGTCTCCCTTCGTGGAGCCGGGTTCTCTCCGGCGGTCCATTCTACTACCGGATGCGTGAACGGCGGCTGCTATACGTGGCTGACTCTCCTATATAATCCGGCTTCGATGGAGGAGAGAAAGAACATGCGGGGAAGGATTCAGGCCGCGCTCGACAAGGTGCGACCGGCGATGCAGGCCGACGGCGGGGACGCCCGCATCGTTGAGTGCGACGAGGACAAAGGCTCGGTGAGCAT
>JACDAR010000179.1 GCA_013695335.1 Rubrobacter sp. | reverse complement strand
CTCCACGGGACCCCGCCCCACCTACCTGCTCGCCGGGGCTGCCACCGCGTCGGCGGGTCACCTGACCCTGCTGATGATCATTGCCGCTCCGAGGAAGGAGAAATATCACGAAGCAGAGGGATGATTGGATCACAGAAGAACAAACGTCTCAGCATATTCCCTTTCGGTTATGCGGAAAACCAAGTAGCATCAAGTCCAAAGCACTAGAGAGGAGGTGAAGAGATGACTGAAGGTGGCGTGAGGGCCTGGTAGCCCAAGATCAGGAGAACAATCTCGTAATCGGAAAAAAGCCTTGAGAAAGCATGGAAATGATCAGGATTGGCAGTGAGATTTGGCAAGATGGTCGTATCGGGTGCTGCTTTGGAAATTTGGATATTGAGAGGAGGTGGAGAGATGATCGAAGGCGCGAGGAGCTGGTAATTCGACCCGACGCGGAAGACGGAAGATAGAGACCGAAGGGAGGTGAGAAAAATGACCGAGGGAGCCCGTAGCTGGTAATTTTTGTAGAAATAGGGCATTACTCCTTGTGTTGAGCTTGTGTCGTCTGCAAAAATAGACGACTAGCCACTAAGCTCTGTACGAGGAGGAGCATGCGCGAGTTTCATCTCAAGGCCTATATCGGGGTTCTTTCGGGCCTTGCTGTAGCGCTGATAGCCTCCTGGGCGTACCGGTATGGCTTGCCACTCGATGCACGCCTCGTAGCAGGAACACTAGTGCTTACCGGCTTCGTCGTGTTAGGTGACCTTTTCCCCTTGCGCGTTAGCGATAAGACCGCTCTAGGTGTCTGGGACGTGGGTTTGATCGTCGCGGTCGTCACGCTGGGTCCTGCCTGGGCCGCAGTCGCAGCCCTTCCGTCCGCTTTTATAGTGGGAAGACGGGATTGGCTACGTACGATCTATGAGATGAGCCACAGCATAATCATCGTCTATCTAGCCGGCATAGTCTTTTCTTTCGTTACACCCACACCTATTCTGTTAGAGGTATCTGTTCCTACCGCCCAAACTGTCTACGGAACGTTCGCGGCAGGTCTGGCTTTGCTGGGCGCCAACAGAGCAATCGCCGGTATTCTGCTTAAAATCAAATACGGTCAGAAATTCCATAAAACATGGAAAGACGACATGGAACCATACTTGACCTCGGACGCTGTAAACGTGCTGACTGCGGGGCTGGGTGCGTTAGCCTTGGTGGTTTACGGACCAGTAGCTGCCTTGGTGGCGGTCACCGGCTCCATAGGCAGTCAGATGCTCGTGTACCGTTCGCGAGAGCAGACGAAGCAGAACCGGGAGTTGAGGACGCGGGTAGGGTCTTTGGAGGAAGCACTTTCTACATCCAACACGGCTTTTGGGACCACGATCATCAGGGAGCTAGGACGCAGGGACGGCTACACGCACCGGCACGCGATCGCCACCGCAGTGTACGCTGAGGACCTGGGACGCGAGATGAAGCTGGACGAGGCTCGCGTGGGCCGGCTGCGGATGGCGGGGCTGCTGCACAACGTCGGGATGTTCGAGTTGCCGGAGGAGCTTTTGCTGGCGACCGGCAAGCTGAACTCCATCGCCCAGCACCAGCTCTCCGAGCACCCGGCGCTGGGCGAGAGGGTGCTCGCCGCAGTCCCGGAGTTCGAGGAGATGGCCTCCTGGGTCCGCTGGCACCACGAGCGCCCCGACGGACGCGGTTACCCTGACAAGCTGCGCGGACCCTGGATACCGACGGAGGCGAAGACCCTGACGGTAGCGCAGTCGTACGCAGCGATGATATTGGACCAGCCCCGCCGGCCCGGCATGGACCCGTCGGAGGCGCGTGGAAACCTGGGCGCGGGCATAGACACGCAGTTCGACGGCGTTGTGGTGCGGGCTTTCCTGCGTATCCTGGATACCGAGTCCGAAGGTTACCGCATGGCTGACGACCACAGGTTCGTATTCCCGGATGGACGCCGGGACATTGAAGCGTCCGGCCCCGAGACCGCGAAAGATCGCGGCCGGAAGAACTTCATCAGGTAGGCTGTCGGTAGCTGCGGTGGACACGATGGATCGACACGAGCAGGCGACCTTGCCAACCGCGAATGCCAGCGTGCTGCGCGTGGTGCTGGCAGGGGCCGCCGTCGTGCTGGTAGCGGCTACGCAGTCTCTTGTCGGGGCGCCGGGGGCGTACCTTGCTGCTGGCCTCGCGCTGGTCTTCGGAGGGCTCCTTTTATTCGGACGGCCTGGCTTTCTCGGGCGGGAAGCGCTCACCCGTCCGCTGGTGGACTCTGTGCTGCTTTGCGTGCTTGTCATCAGCATCGAGGGTGGAGGTTCCCTGTTCTTCGCGCTGTACCTTCTGGCGGCGCTAGAGGTATTTCGGGCCGCGACCCCTGCAAGAATCGCCTTTGCCTCAGCCTCTCTGGCTGGCAGCTACCTGGCTGCTGCCGCAGTGGATGCGGGGGGGCTCGGGGATCTCAACCCGCTCGTGGTGGGGCCGAGGGTGGTAATCGTGGCGCTATTCTGCGTGATCGCCGGTTCTATCGGCGCCATGAACCACTCTCTCAGGTCGCGCAACCTCGACCTCTCGTCTGACCTTGCCGGGGAGCAGGGCAGGTCGAAGAGCGCGGAGAACCTGGTCTCGGAGTTTGGCCCGGCGCTCGGGACGCTCGACGTGGAAGGCATCCTCCGGTGGACGGCGGAGGCGGCCAGGGTGGTGGGCGGCGGCCCGTACGTACACGTCGCCGCCCTGGACGGGGAGCAGCACGCGACGATCTTCGATGGGGACATCGATGTCTGCCCAAGCTGGTGGCACCCGGCCATCCAGCGTCTCTTGCTTTGGGGTTGCCTGGAACGCGATACCGTGCGCAGCGAGGAGTCGGTCCACGGTATCGAAGGCTTCATGGCCGTGCCCGTTGGCCCGGAGAAGGGCGATAAGTGGGGCGCTATCGTCGTGGGAGGAGGGAAGTTCGACGCCGAAGACGAGCGTGCCCTCAAGCTGCTCGCCGCGACTGTGGCCCGCGTCCTGGATGAGGCTGGAGATTCTCCTGGGGGGTTGGATCAAGCCTCCGGCCTCCCGAATCGCGCCTCGCTTTACCGGGTGTTGCGGCGGGAGCTCTCTCGCGGCCGGGCGCTCACGGTGCTGGCCGTAGGCGTGGAGGGAATCCGGCGCTACGGGCGGAAGCGCGGCCCCGCTTCTGGGGACGCCCTGGTCCGGCGGCTCGGGGAAAAAATGAAGGGGGATAAGCGCCTCGCCTTCCGCTACGAGGAGGAAACGTTCGTCGTGGTCATCGGGGGGGCTGGAGAGGCAAGGGCCCGCGGGGCTGTTTCCACCATAGAACGAAGCATCTCGCAAGAGGCGAACGCCTCTTCGTTTTCCCTGACCGCCTCGGTGGGCACAGCCTTCGCCGAGGCCGATGACGAGGATGCGGAGGGCAT
>JACDAR010000172.1 GCA_013695335.1 Rubrobacter sp. | reverse complement strand
TGTCGGCCGAGTTGTCCGGCCATCACGCCGAAGCGGGGGAATACCAGCTTCTATCCGACGGCTGCGGCGGCGCAGCGGGCTGGCTTCAGGGCCTGTAAGCGGTGCCGCCCCGACGCAGTTCCCGGCTCGCCGGAGTGGGACGCGCGGGCTGACCTCGCCGGGCGCGCCATGCGGCTCATCGCAGATGGGGTGGTGGACCGGGAGGGCGTGGCCGGGCTCGCGCGGCGGCTTGCCTACACGGAGCGGCACCTGCACAGGATGCTCGTTGCACAGGTCGGGGCCGGACCAATAGCCCTCGCCAGGGCGCGGCGGGCGCACACGGCGCGGCTCCTCGTCGAGACTACGGAATTGCCGATCACCGAGGTCGCCTTCGCTGCGGGTTTCTCTAGCATCAGGCAATTCAACGACACCTTTCGCGAGGTCTTCGCCTCCGCGCCGAGAGAACTACGGCGGTCGCGCCGAGGTCGTGGGAAGGGTGCGCCAGGGGAGATCTCACTCCGCCTGCCTTTCAGGAAGCCTTTCGACCTGAATGTCTTGCTTGGCTTCCTCGGGGATCGCGCCGTCGAGGGCGTGGAGGCGCTCTCGGGTGGCACGTACCGTCGGACGTTGCGCCTGCCGCATGGCGCGGGCGTGGTGACGCTGTCAGATGGTGGGGATCACGTCCAGTGCGTGCTTGGGCTGGCGGATCTGCGGGATCTCGGCCCAGCGGTGCAGCGTTGCCGCAGGCTCCTCGACCTCGACGCTGACCCGGTCGCGGTGGACGAAGTCCTCGGGAATGATCAGCTTCTCGGGCCGCTCGTACGGCGTTCGCCTGGGCGGCGCGTTCCCGGCAGCGTGGATGGCTCGGAGCTGGCCGTCAGGGCTGTGCTCGGCCAGCAAGTCTCCGTGGCCGGAGCCCGCACGCTCGCCGGGCGACTGGTCGCCGGGTACGGAGAGCCCCTCCCGGAATCACTCGCCGCGCCTAAAGAGGGATTAACGCACCTCTTTCCTGAACCTGCCGCCATCGAGGAGGCCGCATCCCATGACTTCGCCGTCCCGGCTGCCCGGCGTGAGACCCTGCGGAGGTTGGCCCACGCGCTGGCGGAAGGAGAGATCTTGCTTGACCCCGGTACAGACAGGGAAGGGGCTGAAAGGAAGCTGCTCGCGTTGCGCGGCGTCGGTCCCTGGACTGCATCGTACATCGCCATGCGCGCGCTCGGGGACCCTGACGCCTTTCTGCCGACTGACCTCGGGGTGAAGCGGGCCGCAGGTAAGCTCGGCTATCCAGAAGACCCTGGGTCTCTGGACCGCATCGCGGAACGTTGGCGGCCGTGGCGGTCGTACGCCGTGCAGCATCTTTGGGACAGCCTGGACAGCGTAGTAGATGATAGAAAGACGGAGAGGGAAAGGGAGATAGCATGAACGCATACGTTGACGCTGTGGAATCCCCGGCGGGACCGCTCGCCTTCGCGGTGGACGAGGACGGCGCCCTTATACGGCTTCATTTCGAGGAGAGCACACAGGGTCCCATGATGGACCAGGATCTCGTAGACGAAGGATACGTAGTGGTGTCGGACGAAGCCCGAACCGCCCCGGTGCGGCAGGAACTCTCCGAGTATGCGTCCGGTCGGCGCAAGACTTTCGATTTGCCTCTGGCTTTCGTTGGATCTGAGTGGCAGAAGACGGTGTGGATGGAGTTGACGCGCATACCGTACGGCGAGACCCGTTCTTACGGTGAGATCGCCGACAGCCTGGGTCGGCCCGGAGCGGCCCGCGCCGTGGGCGGGGCCAACGCCTCCAACAACCTGCCATTGGTCGTGCCGTGCCACCGGGTGATCTCCGCCGACGGAACGCTAGGCGGATTCAACGGCGGCCTCCACCTCAAGGAAAAGCTCCTGGATCACGAGCGTCTGGTGCTGGCGGAATCCGGGGACTCCGGATCGTAGCTCCCGTCAGACAAGCAGCCACCAACGCGAGGGTGGGATGAGCGCCCGGCAACTCGGGGCGCTCGTCCTGCTCGGCGCGTTGTGGGGCGTCTCCTACATGTTCATCCGGGTTGCGGTGCCGGAGTTGGGGCCCTTCGTATTGATGGGATGCAGGGTCGCGCTCGCCGTTCTGGCGTTGACCCTCTATGCTGCAGCCGTTCGTCAGCTTCCCAAATTCCGCGGCAGGCTGCGGCAGTTCCTGATCCTCGGCACCGTGAACTCGGCAATTCCCTTCAGCCTCATCGCCGCCGCCGAGATAGAGATTCCCGCCTCCCTGGCGGCCATCCTCAACTCCACCAGCGCGCTGTTCGTCGCAGGCGTGGCGGCAGTCTGGATCGGGGAGTCGCTTACCGTGCGCAAGGTCGCCGGCCTCTTGCTCGGGGTCGCCGGCGTCGGCGTGCTCGTGGGTTTCCCTTCCGTGCCGTTGACCGGGCCGGTGCTTCTGGCCGTCGGGGCGATGCTCGGAGCGTCGCTTTCATATGCTGTTGGCGGCGTGTATGCCAAGCGTGCCTTCGAGGGGGTTCCGGGGCTGACGATGGCGATCGGGCAGATGTCAGGGGCGGCGGTGACGCTCGTGCCGCTTGCCGCCGTGACCGTACCAGATAGCGCTCCCTCGACGGCGGCCGTCCTCTCTATGCTGGCGATCGCGGTGTTTTCCACGGCTGTCGCATACTTCCTGTACTTCTACCTGATCCGCACCGCCGGGCCGACCAAGACGCTCACCGTGACTTTCCTCATTCCGGCTTTCGGCCTACTCTCCGGTGTCGTATTCCTGAACGAGCCTGTGGGACCAGGAACCATAGTCGGCCTCGGCATCATTTTGATCAGCGTAGCCCTCGTCGCCGAGATCCGTTTCGGGAGGAAGAAAGTACCTGCCTGAATGGGGCGGCTTTCTCAGGGATGCTGGCAGCCGGATATCGGGCATCAGCGTGACGGATTATTTTCCGCGCATGCCGGAGGTTCACCGGGCCGTTACCATGATGGGAACCTGGGGAAGAGGTATGACGGGAAGCCGGGACCGGAGAAGAGAGGAGCACCTCATGGGCCTGGAGACGAACAGGAAGCTGTCGGGGATCGGGGCGTCCGAGGGGGTCGCGGTCGGTTCGGTCTTCGTCCACGCCCCCGGCGAACTGGAACCGGAGAGGGGCGGTATCTCCGCCGGGGAGGTCGAAGGGGAGATCCAGCACTTCAAAGAAGCGGTAGCGTCCGTGGTGAAGAGCCTCGGTGAGACCAGCCAGCGGCTTGCCGATGCGGGAAACGACAATGAAGCTGGCATCTTCGAGGCGCACGCCGAGCTGGCCGAAGACCCCGAACTTCATTCCAGCGTCGAGGAGCGGGTGCGGAACCTGGAGAGCCCGGAGTCGGCGGTGATCTCCGTCGGCGAAGAGTTCGCCGCCATGTTCGCCGGGATGGATGACGAGTACATGGCGGCCCGAGCCGACGATGTGCGCGACGTTGCGTCCCAGATAGCCGCCGAAATCATGGGGCACGAAGCCTCCGCACTTGCGACGCTGGATACACCCTCTGTCATCCTCGCCCGCAGCCTCGCCCCCTCAGACACAGCCCGCATCCCGAAAGGCATAGCGCTCGCGTTCGTGACAGCCGAGGGCTCCGCGACCTCCCACGTCTCCATAATGGCCCGCTCGATGGGCGTCCCCGCCGTTGTCGGCGCTGGCCCTGGGCTGGAGACGGCGTTCGCGGCTGAGACAGTGGCCGTGGATGGCGGCGAAGGATACATCATCACGGACCCCAGCCCTGAGACTGTCGTCGAATTCGAGGACAAGCAACGTCGGATGGAAGAGGAAAGAACCGCCCTCGACGAGTACAGGCACACGGAGGCGCGCACGACTGACGGCCAGCGCATCGAGGTCTCCGCGAACCTCGGCTCCGCGGAAGAGGCTGAAGACGCGCTGGCGTGGGGCGCGGAAGGCGTTGGGCTTTTCCGAACCGAGTTTTTGTTCATGGAGCGCCCCGAACTTCCGTCCGAGGAGGAGCAGTACGAGGTGTATCGCAGGGTGGCCGAGGCGTTCGGAGGGAAGCCGGTCATCATCCGCACGCTGGACGTGGGGGGCGACAAGAATCTGCCTAGCGTAGACCAGCCGGAGGAAGAAAATCCTTTCCTGGGCTGGCGGGGCATCAGGATGTGCCTGGACACGCCGGAGCTCTTCAAGCCGCAGTTGCGGGCGATCCTGCGTTCCGCCGCCCACGGAAACGTGAAGATGATGTTCCCCATGATCGTGGACGCCGGCGAAGTTCGTGGGGCGCGTGAAATCTTCGACGAATGCCGGAAGGAACTGGACGAAGAGGGCGTGGAGACTGGCCCGGTGGAGGTCGGGATCATGGTCGAGACGCCCGCCGCCGTGCTGGGCGCCGCAGAGATTGCGAAAGAGGTTTCCTTCTTCTCCATCGGGACCAACGACCTCGTCCAGTACACGCTGGCAGCCGACAGGGGCAACGAACGCCTACATCGTCTCCAGGGCGCAGACCACCCGGCGGTCCTGAAGTTGATAGGGATGACCTGCCTGGCTGCGCGGGAAGCAGGTATTTGGGTGGGGGTGTGCGGCGAGGCGGCGGCGGACCCGGCGCTCATCCCGAAGCTCGTGAGGCTCGGCGTTACGGAGCTGAGCATGAGCGCGCCCTCCATCCCCCGCGCCAAGAAGGTCTTGTCGGAGATATAGGGGCCGATTCGCCGCAACGATACAGAATTTTGTGCATCGGTTTGCTTTGATGTCGGCGGGGAGCAGATAGAATCTTCGAGTGAAATACGATACCCGCACGAGACTCCTGCAAGCCCCGCGTCGCATCCGGGCATATCTCGCCGCCACCTCGAAATCTCCAGTTGTCCTTGTGGCATCTTCGGAGGAGGCGGCGGAGCGGTACGCGCGCGACGCCGCGTGCTTCACGGATAAGCCGGTCGTGCATCTTCCATCGCGCGGGGTGGCTTACGGGGATGTCTTCGATCCTGCGGTCACTCGCGTCGGAAGACGGCAGCGGGCTTTGCACGCCATAAACGAGGCACGCGTCGTGGTGGCCGGGCCGCTAGCATACATGGAGCGGGCGCCGCTGTACGATCCGATGCCGCTTTCGGGTGGAATAGAGATCGAACTCGACGCGGCCCTGGACCGGCTGGTCTCCCTCGGATACGAGCGGGTGGACCGGGTATCCAGGCCCGGAGAGTTCGCGGTGCGCGGCGGCATAGTGGACGTATTCCCGAGCACGCGGCGATCTCCCGTTCGGGTGGAGTGGTGGGGCGATGAGATCGACAGCGTCCGCGCCGTCTCCCTCGCGACCCAACGCGTGGTCCGTGAGCTAGAAACCGTGACGGTCTACGCCGCCCGCGAAGGCGACCTCTCCGCGCTGGCTGCCGGTGGCGAAGGCTATCCCGAGGAGGCTGGCCATGGCGTTCGCGCTCCCGGCCTCGACGCGCTGCTGCTCGACCTCGACCCCGTCGCGCCGCGCGAGATGTTGCCGGATAACTTCGAAGTGTGGCGCGAGGAGCCGCGAGAAGCAACGTCCGAAGAGCTGGATGGGCTCGTCGAAGATCTGTATGACAGGGAGATGTCCGCCCCGGACGTCGAGTTCACCGGGGGCGAGGAGGGGGAGGTAATTCCTGCTCCTCCGGTCGCGGCGTTCGCAAGCTCTTTGAGGGAGGCGGCGCGGAGGCTGGATGAGTACGTCCGGGGCGGGATGTCCGTGTTCATTGCCTGCGGGTCGGTGGGGGAGGCGAAGCGGATAGTCTACGCGTTCGGGGAGATCAACCGCACGGTTCGGGAGGCAGATCGCGCAGACGCGGATCTTCCACCCGGCCTCTACGCGGTTCCAGGAGAGATCGAGGAGGGGTTCACCTACCCTGATGGCAGCATCGCGGTGCTGCGGAGGGATTCTTTATTCGGACGCCGCCGGAAGTTGCCGGAAAGAAGGTCGGGACGCGCCCTCGGCTCGTTCGCTGACCTGAAGGGAGGAGACCTCGTCGTACACGCGACGCAGGGGATCGGGCGTTTCGAGGGGCTCGTCTCGCGGGAAGTGCTCGGGGCGACGCGGGACTACATGCAGGTCAGCTACCGCGACGGCGACACGCTGTTCGTGCCTTACGAGCAGATGGAGTTGCTGCACAAGTACATCGGCGGCGAGGGAACGCGGCTGGACAAACTCGGCGGCGTGACGTGGGCGCGGGTTACGGATCGGGTGCGGAGCCGCGTCAAGATGCTCGCCGGGGAGCTTCTGCGGCTGCACGCGGCGCGGGCGTCTGCGCCTGGGTTCGCCTTCCCTGAGGATTCTGAGTGGGAGCGGGATCTCGAAGAAGGATTCCCTTACCAGGAGACTCCGGATCAGGAATCCGCGATAGCCGCGGTCAAGGCCGACATGCAGCGCCCACACCCGATGGACCGCCTCGTGTGCGGCGACGTTGGCTTCGGAAAAACCGAAGTCGCGGTGCGGGCCGCGTTCAAAGCCGCGCTCGCCGGAAGGCAGACCATGTTGCTTGCCCCAACCACGATCCTGGTTCAGCAGCACGAGCGGACCTTCGAGCAACGCCTCGAAAAATTCGCGGTCAGGGTCGAGAGCCTCTCGCGTTTCACCCGTCCGGCGGATCGCAGGAAGATCCTCAAAGACTTCGCCGCCGGCGACGTGGACGTGCTGATCGGGACTCACGCCCTGCTCGGCGCTGAGGTAAATCCGAAGAACCTCGGGCTCGTGATAGTGGACGAGGAGCAGCGCTTCGGGGTGCGCCACAAGGAGCGCATCAAGGAGTACAAGACCAGCGTGGACGTGCTCACCCTGACGGCCACCCCGATACCGCGCACCATGCAGATGGGTCTTGCTACGCTGCGGGATATAAGCGTGATCGAAACCCCCCCAGCCGGTCGCCGCAGCATCCTTACCCACGTCGGCCCATACGAAGAAGATATGGTCAAACGCGCCATCGAACGCGAGACGGCCCGCAACGGTCAGGTCTTCTTCGTCCATAACCGGGTCGAAACCATAGACGATGTTGCGGAGCGGCTGCGTTCCCTGGTTCCCGGCGTGCGGTTCGTGACGGCGCACGGCCAGATGCCAGAGCGGGCGCTCGAAGACGTTATGCGCGGTTTTCTTGGCGGTGAATACGACGCGCTCGTGACGACGACCATCGTCGAGAGCGGGCTGGACGTGGCGACGGCGAACACCCTGATAGTGGACCGCGCCGACGCGATGGGCCTTGCGCAGCTCTACCAGCTTCGGGGCAGAATCGGTCGCTCGACCCAGCAGGGATACGCCTACCTCTTCGCACCCTTGGGGGCCACCGTCGAGTCCCAGAAGCGCCTCGAAGCCCTGATGGACTTCACGGAGCTTGGTAGCGGCTTCGCCATCGCGATGCGTGACCTGGAGATTCGGGGCGCTGGAAACCTGCTCGGCGGCGAGCAATCCGGCCACATCGCGGCCGTCGGCTTCGAGATGTACCTCCGGTTGCTCGAAGAGGCTGTTGAGGAGGCGAAGGGAAGGACGCCTAAGCGCCAGGAGGAACGTCCGATCATCGTCGAACTCCCGCTCGATGCGTACCTGCCGCCAGAGTACGTGATGGATGAGATCGAACGGGTTGACCTGTACCGTCGCGCATCTGGCCTTCATTCGCTGGTCGAGGTGGACGATCTGGCGGAAGAACTTACAGACCGCTTCGGCAAGCTCCCCGACCCGGCGCTCAACCTCCTCGGCCTCCAGCGCGTCAAGCTACTCGCCCGCCAGGCCGGGGCCACATCCGTGACGTACCGTTCTGGAGGTTTGATCGTCGTTGGCGTCACGGCTGAAACACCGGCGCTGCTCCGAAGAGATACGGGCGGCGTGGTCGGGGGGAGGGACGGACGGGTCACAGTGCGCGGCTCGGACCTCGATCCCCTGGCCCTCGCTGAGACGGCGCTACGGGCGCTGGTTAATTCCCCCGGCTAGCCGACTGTTTCACGGCTGGTTGCGGAATGCTTGATCCTTCCTCGACCCGCGCTTTTGGCTAACAGCCTATTGCTAATGGCTCCTCGCGCGTAAGGCTCACGACTTTTGCGAGGCGCTGTCAGACGTCATTCCTCGAACATCTCCCGGCCCATCTGGTTCACCTTGCGTTCGGCGTGTTCGATCATGTCGCCATCCGCGCCGGTATCTTCGGTGAACTGTTTCGAGATCTCATCCGCCTTACGTTCGTTGTGGGCGTGCGGGTCGCCGTCTGAGCCCGTCTCCTCCGTGACCCGCTTGGCGAGGTCTTCCTCCGCGCTCGCTGGATCGTAAGGCATGACCCCTTCCAGGGGCATATCCTGCATCATGCCAGCCTCGGCTTCCCCGTCCGTGACCTCATTCTTGTAATCTGCGGACTCCATTGATGGCATGGATTCCATCGATGGCATGGAGTCCATGGACTCCATAGATTCCAGAGAATCTTCGCGCAGACCTGGCAGGGGACGCGGAACCACGTCCCCCTTCTCGATCCTGCGTTTCACCTGTTCCGCACGGTGTGAGGCGGCGCTTGCCCGCTGCTCGATCCGTCGCCTTACTTCCCTGTCAGCCCGGCGCATTCGTTCGTCGATTCTGCGCTCGACCTGTTGTTGGCGCCGTTCCTGATCCCGAATGCTCATCCGACCCCCAATCCTCCCATGCTATTCCCTGTTCGGTGCAGTGTACCCCGGCTACGCGGGACGCGGGCAAGCTCGTGCTATACTGCCGGGCGGTCTTTTGCCTACTAATTAGTGAGGGTTTTCGTCGCCTTGAAAGTACACTTTGAAAGAAGAAGGTGGTTTGTCGTGGGTGTTGCGTTGGCCGCCCTGCTGGTTCTGGCGGGGTGCAACGCGGCGCAGCCGAACGCGAACGTGGATTCGGGAGCGAAGAAGGTTGCTGTTTTCAAGGGGGGTGAGGTCACCGAGGACGAGCTCCAGGAACAGGTAAAGCTCCTTGCCAGCCAGAGCGGGATGGGTGAGGTTTCGCCTGACTCCCCGCAGTACGACACCATCGTCCAGCAGGTCTTGCCCCAGGTCGTCGCCCAGGAGATTGCGCTGGCCTACGTCCAGGAGCATGACATCACGGTCTCAGAGAAGAACGTGGACAAGCAGATAGAGACGATCAAGGATCAGGTCGCCGGGCAGGCGCCCGAGAAACTCAGCAGGGAGGAGGCTTTCGATCAGGCGCTGAAGCAGAACAACTTGACCGAGGAACAGCTTCGCCAGGATATCCGCAAGAACCTGCAGCTCCAGGAGGTGCAGAAGAAGGTCACGAGCGGCGCGAAGCCAACCGACCAGGAAGTCAAGGACTACTACAAGCAGAATAAAGACACGCAGTTCAACAACCCGATTCAGCGTTGCGCCAGCCACATCCTGTTCAACAAGGATCAGAAACAAAAGGCCGAGGACGTGAAGGCCCAACTTAAGGATGGGGTGGATTTCGCGAAGCTCGCCAAGGAGTTCTCGCAGGATCCCGGCAGTGCCGAGAAGGGCGGCGACCTCGGGTGCCAGCCCAAGGTTGACCCCTCGACCGGGCAGCCCCCATACGTGCCAGCCTTCAACGACGCTGTGTGGGGTGCGGATAAGGGCGAGGTAGTCGGCCCCATCGAGACCCAGTTCGGCCTGCATCTCATCAAGGTCACGGATATCAAGGACGCTTCCGTCACCTCCTTCTCCGAGGCTGAGGGACAGATCCGTAAGCAGCTCACCTCCGAGCAGCAGTCTGCGGCGTTCCAGAAGTGGGTGGAGAAAGAGACCAAAGAGCGCAACGTGAAGTACCTGAACGGCTACAAGCCGCCGAAGGCGTCAGCGGGCGCGTCTTCGGCGCCACAGTCAGCGTCCGGCTCGGCCTCGTCGCAGCCTTCCAGTTCTTCCTCCTCGCAGTCCGCGGGGGAGTAACCTTCAACACACCGGAGGGGATTTCGCGTCCCTTCCGGTTTCCCTGCGGCGTTTTTGCGGTACGCTTCCCGTAGCGCCACGGGCTATAACATCGTAAAGTTACGGATTGCATAGTCGTACCGGGCGCGTTGTGCGAGCGGCATGGGGAGGAAATTTCTGATGACGGAGATCGTCAGGGTTCGCGGACGCGAGGTTCTGGACTCCAGGGGGAATCCCACTGTGGAGGTGGAGATCGCCACGGTGAGCGGCTTCATCGGCCGGGCGGCTGTCCCTTCCGGGGCGTCTACCGGCGAGCACGAGGCAGTCGAGCTTCGTGACGGTGACAAGAGCCGCTACGGGGGCAAGGGAGTCTCCGAGGCGGTCGCCAACGTCGAGGGCGAGCTGACCGAGGTAGTCATCGGTATGGATGCCACGGACCAGCGGGCGCTCGACTTGGCAATGATCGAAGCCGACGGAACAGACAACAAGGGCCGCCTTGGGGCCAACGCCATGCTCGGCATCTCCCTGGCTGCGGCGAAGGCTTCGGCTGATTGGGCCGGGTTGGATCTCTTCCGCTACCTTGGCGGGGCGGGGGCGCACACGCTGCCCGTGCCTTGCGCCAACATCCTGAACGGTGGGGCCCACGCATCCAACAACGTGGACTTTCAGGAGTTCATGATAGTGCCCGTAGGCTTCGACAGCTACGCCGAGGGACTGCGTTCCGTAGCGGAGATCTACCAGGGCCTCAAGAAGCTGCTCGCCGAGCGTGGTCTCGCTGGGGGTATCGGGGATGAGGGTGGCTTTGCGCCTGACCTTGAGAGCAACGGGGCGGCGCTGGCCCTGATCTCAGAAGCCGTCGAGCGCAGCGGATATTCGCTGGGAGATCAAATAGCCTTCGCCCTCGATCCCGCAGCCTCCGAGTTCTACGAGAACGGCTCGTACAATCTCGCTGGCGAAGGCAAGATCCTTTCCAGCGAAGAGCTCGTGGATTACTGGGCCGGGCTCTGTGACGAGTATCCCATCATCTCCATCGAGGACGGGCTGGATGAGAACGACTGGGAAGGGTGGGCAAGGCTCACGGAGCGGCTCTGTGACAGGGTGCAGCTCGTCGGGGACGACCTGTTCGTGACCAACCCCAAGATATTGCGGCGCGGCATCGAAGGGGGCATCGGCAACTCCATATTGGTGAAGGTCAACCAGATCGGGACGCTCACCGAGACTTTCGAGACCATTGACCTGGCGCACAAGTCGGGGTACACGACCATGATCAGCCACCGCTCCGGCGAGACCGAGGACGCCACGATCTCAGACCTCGCAGTCGCCGTGAACGCCGGGCAGATCAAAACCGGCGCCCCGGCCCGGGGAGAGCGCGTAGCCAAATACAACCAGCTTCTCCGCATCGAGGAAGCGCTTGGCAACACCGCGTTCTATCCGGGCCGGTCGGCCTTCAACCCGAAACTCGGAAAGGGGGCGTAGCGTGCGCCGGACCAAGATCGTAGCGACCCTCGGCCCAGCTACCTCATCTGAGGAGCGCATCCGGGAACTAGTCAACTGCGGGGTGGACTGCGCGCGGTTCAACTTCAGCCACGGCGACCACCATGTTCACCTGGAGAACGCCCGCATCATCCGCGAGGCTGCGCGGGAGAGCGGACGCAACGTGGCGATCATGCAGGATCTTCAAGGACCGAAGATCCGCACCGGCGACGTGGCCGAGGGCACGGAGCTGCACACGGGCAACAGGGTGACCATCGCCACGGGAGATTTCCTGGGCGACGCCAGCCGCCTTTCCACCACCTACGACAGGCTCGCGGAGGACGTGAAGCCGGGACACAGGCTCCTCATAGACGACGGCCTCCTTGGCCTGAAGGTCGAGCACATCGAGAACGATGGGGACATAGTTTGTGAGGTCATCGAGGGCGGACCTGTCTCCTCGCACAAGGGCCTGAATTTTCCTGACTCCTCCCTCTCCATCAAGGGCCTCACGCCGAAGGATCTGGAGGATCTGGAGTTCGGGATCAGGGAGCTGAACCCTGACTGGGTGGCCACCTCGTTCGTGCGCACGGGGGATGAGGTCGAGGAACTCAAGGAGCGAATAAGGGAGCTCGGCGGGGACGCCCCCGTCGTATCCAAGATCGAGAAGCACGAGGCGATAGACAACATCGAGGAGATCATCCGCGCCTCCGACAGCATCATGGTCGCGAGGGGAGACTTGGCTGTCGAGCTTTCGGCTGAACGGGTGCCCATCGAGCAGAAGCGTATGATCGCCCGCTGCCGCCGCCTCGGGAAGCCTGTCATAGTCGCAACACAGATGCTCGACTCCATGATCAGGAACCCCCGTCCAACCCGCGCCGAGGTCTCGGACGTGGCGAACGCCATCTTCGACAGGGCTGATGCGGTGATGACGAGCGGTGAGACTGCCGTCGGCAAGTATCCGTTGCAGAGCATCCAGGAGATGGACCGCATCTGCCGGGCCGCCGAGGGCGCCATCAACTACGGCAGGGACATCACTGCCTCCTCGGCGTGGGGCCGCGGCGACCGCTACGACGCCCTCACGCACGCCGCATGCGAGCTAGCCGAAGTCCTCGAAGCCGAGGCCATCGTGACCTCTACCCAGACCGGGCTCTCCGCCATCAGGGTCGCCCGCTTCCGTCCCCCGAACAAGGTTCTGGCGGTTAGCCCCATAGACGAGACCGTCAGCCGACTCGCCCTGGTGTGGGGCGTCATCGCCATCAAGGGGGACCAGGCGGGTTCCCTGGAGGAGCGTTTCGACGAGGCTGTCGAAGCCGCCACGAAGGCCGGGCACATCAAGGAGGGAGACCGCCTCGTAATGACAGGCGGGGTCGCTGGTTCGCTTCCCGGCTCGACCAACGTGCTGGAGATATACAACGTGGGTGAGGACAGGTAGGGTCTGGTGAGCCTGCCGAGGTCGCTATCCCGCCCGCTGGCCGTGATCCTGTACGCCGCCTTCGTCGGGGTGCTCCTCGCCTCGTATATATCCCCGTTGCAGGGGATATTGACGGGCCGGTCCGAGGTCTCCAGGCTCGAACAAAACCTGGCGAATACAAGGGATCACAACGATCATCAACGGCGGCTGGTCGCGGATTTGCAAACCCCGGCTGGCATCGAACGCGCCGCCCGCGAGCGATACGGTATGATCCGCCCCGGCGAGAAGGTCTACATCGTCGAAAGATAGGCTTCGGGTGTCAGGTTACAGGCATCAGGGAAAGGCCAACATCCCCCATACGGAAGACGCCCGGCATCTACTACGAGCCGCGTTTCCTCGGTGGATGTTTCGCCGCCATAACCTGAAAGCTGAAACCTGATGCCTGAGACCTCCAAGAAACCTGATGCCTCTCACGAAGATGTCCAGGCTGTGGCCCGCCAGCTCGGCCGTAGGCCGAAGTTTTTCCGGGTCGCCGCGCGTTGTCCTTTTGGAACGCCTGGCGTGATCGAGAATGTTCCGGGACGGAGCATGCCGACTAGCTTCTGGGTGACGTGCCCGGCGCTGGATCGGGCCATCGCCCGCGTCGAGGGCGCCGGTGGGGTGCGGGCCGCCGGAGAAGATGTGGGCGCGGAGCGCGTCGCCGCCGTACACGAGGAACATCGCTCCCGCTTCGGGAGCCGGGTCGCCGGCGTGCGCGAGGGGGGATACGTGAAGTGCCTCCACGCCTTCACAGCCCTCCACCTCTCCGGCGCCATCCCAAACCCTGTGGCCGAATGGACCCTGGAGCGCCTGGAGAAGCCGTACCCGGAAAGCGTCTGCTGTACCTCGCAAGAGGAATGATCCAGGCTGCTATACTCCCGGCGAAACACACCCTGGGGGCGTGGCGGAACAGGCAGACGCAACGGACTTAAAATCCGGTTCCTGAAAAGGAGTGTGGGTTCGAGTCCCACCGCCCCTATTTATGTGGAGGCGTTTCGTATTTGCTTGACGGGTGTATTACAGGTTGTGGTACGTTGCCGTGGTTGCACCCGAGGTTGTATTCCGTGGCGCTGGGGGATTTGAGTTGCGGGCTGTAGAGAACGATTTCACTGGACGCAGGCGGGTGGTGGCTGAGATGCGGGCTATGATCGCCCGCCCCTACAGGGAGTTCATCGCCTGGGGTACTTTGTACGACGTGCATAACCGCGGGGAACAGGCGCGCAAGCGGGGACAAGTAGCGTCGTCGCTCGACGACCTGCAAAATCGCTATCTCCCGCGTTCGATGTGGCTCGAACAGGGAACCCGCAAGAAGATCGAAGGCTACATGGAGAAGGCCAGGACGCTCTTCGAAGACCTCTCCGGGGGCGTGGATGATCTCGGCTATGCTCGCGTCCGCTCGGATATCGTGCGCCGGGTCACAAGGGAACTTGGCCCCCTGAGGAGGGAGGTCGAGGCCGCCCTCGGGGCCGAGCTTGCGCCTCCCGAGCAAAGCCGCTGGCGCCTGAGACGGAGATCCTGACTTCAGATTCTTGCCGTTCTAGTTCGATCTACCGTGGGGAAAGACCACCGGTCCAGGTAAAATTAAAGGAAGAACGTTTTGCTTGCGGAGGGAGCGGAGTATGTGCGGAAGATACACCCTCAGGGTGAACACGGAGACCCTTGCGGAGAAGTTCGGCGTGGATGGGGCTTTGCCTGACCTACCGCCGAGCTACAACATCGCGCCCGGCAGGGAAGTCGCCGCCGTTGTATCGGGCGGCGAAGGTGAGGAGCGGCGGCTTGAGATGATGCGGTGGGGTTTGATCCCCTCGTGGGCAGAAGATCCCGGCATCGGATACCGTATGATCAACGCCCGCTCCGAGACCGCCCCATCCAAACCATCCTTCCGCCAGGCATTCAAGAAACGCCGCTGCCTGATACCAGCCGACGGCTTCTACGAGTGGAAGAAAGAAAACGGCGGCAAGCAGCCATACCACTTCCGCCTGGGCGACGGTGAGCCATTCGTCTTCGCCGGGCTGTGGGAGACCTGGAAAAATCCGGACGGCGGGAGCATCGTTTCCTGCACCATCCTCACAACCGAAGCCAACGGCGTGGTCGGCGAAGTCCATCCCAGGATGCCAGTGATACTTCCATCAGAAGACCACGAGATGTGGCTCGCCCCCGACTTCGAGGAGAAAGAGCCGCTCGCTGACCTGCTCAGGCCGTATCCTGATGACGCGATGGAGGCATTTCCCGTCAGCCGCTTCGTCAACCGCCCTGGCAACGACGACGAGGGCTGCATAGAGCGCGTCGCCTAGTGCGTTAGTCGTGAGGCGCTCGCGCTGGGCGCTCGCTTCGTGAGTCGTTGGTCGAGAAAACACGACCTTACGACTCACGGGAGCGAAGCGACACATGGGCTGTGGTACGCTTCCAACTGCCTATGCGGCCGATCCTCAAGAAGCCGGGAAGCTATCGGGGGTCGCTCCCGGCTCTGGCGGGGGCGGGCGTTTGCCTGCTTTCATTCATCCTTTACCTCCGCACGCTGGCCCCAACCGTCCTCTACTACGACCTGCCGGTCCTGCGCGACTCCGCGGTACTCCAGGTAAAAGCGTACGTGCTCGGCATCCCCGACTACACCGGATATCCGACCTACGTGATGCTGGGCAAGCTCTTCACGTACCTTCCGGTTGGGGACGTAGCGTACCGAGTCAACCTGGCGTCTGCGGTATACGCCGCGCTTGCGGTGCTTTTCGTGTTCCTGATCGGCTGGCTCCTCACCGGGCGGTCGTTCGCGGCTGCGGCCGGAGCCCTTGCCTTCGGCGTAAGCCGCATCTTCTGGAGCCAGGCAGTCATCGCTGAGGTTTACACGCTGAACGCGCTCTTCGTGTCGCTCACGATCTTCGTTTTCCTGATCTGGCGTAAGACCCGCAGGGATCGCTACCTCCTGCTCGGCGCCTTCCTGTGCGGCCTCTCCCTGACGCACCACATAACCAGCGGGTTGCTCATCCCAGCAGGCTTCTTCTTCGTGCTTGTGGTGGATCGGAAGAAGGTGCTGGAGGTGGGGCTCATTCTCAAAGCCGCCGGGCTTTTTCTGCTCGGCCTGCTTCCTTACGCCTACCTGCCAATCCGGGCTTCGATGGACTATCTACCGCCGGGATGGACCTGGGATCAACCCAAGATCTCCAAGTACCCGCCGGATACCATTTATGGCTTCTACAATCTGGTCTCGGGCGGGGCGTGGAAGGGACGCATGTGGGCTTTTGGCCCGGCCGAGCTTCCTGACAGGATCTCCATGTACCTGAACTACCTGTACGGGAATTTCGGGCAGTTCCACGTCGCGCTCGTGCTCGTGGCGCTGCTCGGGGTTTTCTACCTGATCTACCGCGACGCATCCGCCGCCGTCCTCCTCGGCATCCCATTCCTGGGATGGCTCTTTCACGCCCTGGAATACAACATCGAGGACATCCAGTATTACTTCATACCGACTTACCTGATCCTTGGCGTCCTCATGGCCGCAGGCTTCAGCGCCCTCCTCGACGCAATCGACAGCCTCGCGGAGCGGGTTCCTTCCGCAGTCCGCCTTGGCCTCGTGGTAGTGCTCTCCGTGCTGTTCCTCGTCTTTCCGCTACTTGGTACGGGGGCCACCTACGCGGCGGTTGACCGCAGCGGAGATTACGAGGGGCGGAGAATGATGGACGCGGTGGCCACCGAGACGAAGCCAAACTCCACGGTGCTCCACCACAGGAGCCCGCTGTACTACATGATCCTGGTCCAGCATCGCAGGGAAGACCTCACCCTTATCAACTACCTGGAGAAGAATGCCGGGCCACCACGGTTCAAAGGCGTGCCCGAGGCGAAGGCCGCCCTGGAGGATGGGCCAGTCTACGTTCTCCTCCCCGGTAAGACCACCACCCCCTATTACATGGGCGTCACGGACAGCGAGCGCCTGTATGGGAAGGCGGGCCTGGATCTCATCCCCGTGAACGAGAACGTGTTGCTTTATCAGGTAGTCCGTCGGGGGACAGGGGGCGCGTAACCCGCAGCCGCTGGCTGGCAGTTGATCTACGGCTGGCTTGCGGTACGTGCGATGTGGTACGCTTTTTGCCCGTGGAAGTCCCCCCTGGAGACAAGAAGCAGCACGACCAGGCTCGTTTAGAGAAGCGGCTTGCGCTGCTGGCTGGCGCTGGGGTGACGCTCGTCGTCTTCGTTTTGTATCTGCTGACTCTGGCGCCGACCATCCTGTACTATGACAGGCCCGTTCTGCTCGACTCGGCCATGCTCTCCACGCAGGCCATCATGCTAGGCATTCCAGGCGGGACGGGGGAGCCAGCCTGGGCCATGCTCACGCACCTTTTCACGTATCTGCCCTTCGGGGACCCTGCTTACCGCACCAACCTGGCGTCAGCCGTGTACGCTGTGGGCGCGGTGTTGCTCGTGTACCGGGCCGGGCTGTTGTTGAGCGGCAGGGTGGTGGCTTCGGTTGTAGGCGCGCTCGCGTTCGGGCTGGGGACTACGTACTGGAGCCAGGCCGTAATCGCCGAGGTCTACACGTTGAACACGTTGTTGATCATGCTCCCCATAGTCTGCCTGCTGTTGTGGCGCAAGACCCGCAGGGATCGCTACCTCCTCCTGACCTGCCTGTTGATGGGAATAGCGATGACCAACCACCTCACTAGCGGGCTCGTCTTGCCCGCCGCTTTCCTGTTCGTCTTGCTCGTGGACCGGAGCCGGTTTCTGGATTGGAAGCTCGTGCTCAAGGGCGCGGCGCTGTACGCGATCGGCCTGACGCCATATCTATATCTGCCTATTAGATCCTCGATGAACCCGCCCATGAACGAGGGGGATCCAACCACCTTCAGCCGCTTCTGGTATCTGGTCAGCGGATCGGGGCACCAGGGCAACATGTTCGCCTACGGGCCGGGTGAGATCCCTGGCAGGCTGCTTTTCTACGGGGGAAACCTCTTCGAGAATATGCACTGGGTGCTTGTGATGATCGCGCTGATGGGCTTCTCGTACATGCTCTTCCGCGACCGCTCCGGCGCGGCCCTGCTTGGCTTCCTGTTTATGGGATGGCTGGTGTACGGTATCGAGTACCGCATCTACGACGCCCTCCTTTACTTCATACCAACCTACATGATGGTCTCCCTGATGGTGGCCGTCGGCGCCGGAGCCTTGATACAGACTGCCGAGGACCTCGTGGGGAGGCTGTCGCGCCCTGCGGGGGGCGCAATACTGGCCATGGCTTCGGTGGCTTTGATGATAGTGCCCTTCCTGTACGCGCCGACATCGTTCGCGGCCAACGACCGCAGCGAGGACTACAGGGGGCAGGAGATAATTGACGCCGTGGCCGAGAATGCCCTGCCGAACTCGACCGTGATGCACCACAGGAGCAGCCTCTGGTACATGGTCCTTGTGGAGAAGCGCCGACGGGACCTCAGGATCATCGACCCCTGGTATCCCTCCCGTATCCGCTTCACCGACATCGTGTGGCCAGACGACCTGGATAACGTGGATACCAACCTCCGTTACGGAACCAACGACTACACCGGCGTCACCACCGTCGAGGAGACAGCCAAAGAAGGCCCCGTGTATATCCTGGACCAGGAGAGCGCCGGGCCTAGCAACTTCCGCGACGCCGGTATCGGCATAGTCAGGGTGGAGAAGGGCGTACTCTACGAGTTGGTTCCGCCTGGCGGCAAACAGCACACAGACGGCCCCATCGTCGGTTAGCAAGACGCTCCGATGGTACGCTGCGGTAGTTAGGTGATGAGGCAAGAGAAAAGGGAGGATCGGCATGCTGCGGGTTAGGGATTCCATGACGCAGGATATCTTCACGCTGGGGCCGGAGGCTAGCGCCGCCGAAGCGTGGGCATTGTGCCGGGAGCACAAGATAAGGCACGTCCCGATAGTCGAGGATGGGCGTCTGGTCGGGCTGGTCTCGGATCGGGACCTCCGCGACGTGAGCCCGCCGCGCGAGAACCGCGAGGCCGCCACCATGAGGTGGGTGCGGGTCGGGGACATGATGAGCCGGAATGTCGTCACCATCCATCCGCTCGATACGGTGGACCACGCGGCGCGTGAGATCTACGACCGCAGGATCGGCTGCCTGCCCGTTGTGGACGAGGGTAATCTGGTCGGCATAGTTACCTCATCCGACATGATGCGCACCCTGATCGAACTCATCGGGGCGCGGGATTTCGGGAGCTGGGTCGAGGTCGAGGTCGCAAACGAACCGGGCCAGCTCGCGAACGTGACGGATGTGATCCGGGACCGCAGCGTGAACATCGCTGGCGTTTATTTAGCCCAGGCTGACCGTGAGACCTATCGCACCATAGTCCTGCGCCTGGAGACAGAGAACCCGGACGGCACGGTACGCGCCCTGGAAGAAGCTGGCTACAGGGTGGCCGTCGTGAGATCGTCGGCGCCGGCCACCCTGCACAATCCCTTCGAGGAACGCTAGCAGGGTCTACGAACCGGAGAACAGCCCCTTCACGCCAGGCTTGAGGCGGCCTTCCCCGTCCAGGTAATCGCTCCACGAGCGCTTGGGCGAGTAACCGAGCATCCTCTCCGCCTTGGCGCATGAGATGCCGGAGGCGTCCTCGCGGGATAGCGGCTTCTTGACCTCCACTTCGTCCCCGTAGTACTGGCGCACCGTCTCCTCGAACGGACGCCCGCCGACGTTGTCGGGTGAGGCTATGTAGAAAACCTCGTGGCCAGGGAGGTCCGACTCGGCGGCGAGCGTGATGGCGTCAGCCAGGTCGTACACGTCTATGTAGCTCCAGAAGTTGGGTGAGAGGACCGAGGCGTCGCGCACCTGCGGGCCCAGGTTATGCTCGTAGTTTTCCTCGTGCTGCACCCAGCATGGACGGATGGAGATGGCCTGGATGTCGGAACGTCGGATCGCCGCGTCCATCAACTGCTCCCCGAAGTGCTTGGCTGTCGCGTAAGGGTCCTGCGGCCTGATGGGATGTTCCTCATCCACCGGCACATAATCCGGCAGGAACTCCCGCTCGGGGAAGAAGAAGCCTGGCACCGTCTCGCTCGATATGTTCACGAACCGCTTCACTCCGAACCGGATCGCCGCTTCCAGCGCGTTGAAGACGCCCATGAGGTTGTTCTGGAACACAACGTGCGGCGGGTTCTGCGTCGGCTCGGGGAGCGCCGCCGCGTGAACCACGGCGTCCATCCCGCGCACCACCGCGAACATGTCGCCAGCGTCCGTCACGTCAGCCTGGACATAGGCCGGGGCGTCATCGTCGGGGCGCTCGAAGACAGGCGGCATGAGGTCGGTCGCCCGCACCTCGTGCCCGGCCTGGGTCAGCGCCGCCACCGTTGCCCTGCCTACCTTGCCCCTCGAGCCAGTCACCAGTACCTTCATTGGAACCTCCTCTGTTTCGTATCCGACCTACGACAGCATAGCAAGCATTTGAAATCTGGAGGTTTGTTCGACTAGCGGAGCGACTAGTACCCAACTCATCAAAGAGGTTAGGCTGCTAAAGTGGGTAGC
>JACDAR010000162.1 GCA_013695335.1 Rubrobacter sp. | reverse complement strand
GCCCTGACCACTTCGTCGTCGCCCATCCCGACGGTTCTTCGCTGTACGTCTCTCACCGACCGCAGTTCTTCGGGTGTGAGATCGTATCCGTACCGGGCGAGAGTGCTTTCGGGATCCCGCCTCGCTTGCCGCAAGAATTCGGCGTCCGCGGCGGCACGACCTGCCAGGTTTTCGAGGAGTTCTCTGCGCACGGATCAGCTAAAGAACACTATTTCGTCCACGTAGCACCAGCGCCAGTCCTCGCCCGGCTGGAAAGATTGGACGATGGGGTGGCCGCTCTTGTGGAAGTGCGCTGTTGCGTGCTTGTTCTTCGAGGAGTCGCAGCAGCCGACGTGGCCGCAGGTGAGACACTCGCGCAGTTGGAGCCACGAATCTCCGGTCTTCAGGCAGTCTTCGCAACCCTCGGCGCTCGGCTGTACTTCCTGGATCTGATCCTTATGCGTACATTCCTGTTGCATGCTCTTTCTCCTTCTATTTTCTGCCCACTACGCGGGAGCCGCTTCGCCCCCGGTTTCCCTGGACTTTTCGGTCCGGGCCGGCTTGCCCTTGCCTTCGATCATGATAGCCGCAGTGAGGGAGCTGATCAGGGCTAGCCCCGCCGCCACGAACATCGCCACCCGAAATCCGGAGACGAAAGATTCGGCGATGGCCCGATCTATGGTTTCAGCAGTCTTCCCACCGATTCCCTGTGGAACCTCAGCAGCCCCGAGATCCACCTTCGAAGCCTCCAGTTGCTGGATGGCATTCTGCGAAAGATCGAGGTCTGCCACCTGTCTATCCAGGCTGGCCGAGAACGCGGCGAATACGAAGACGCCGAGCAGCGGAACGGCGAGCAATCCGGCAGTCCGGGAGACTGCATTGTTCACACCCGATGCAAGACCCGAGTGCCGCCCTTCGACCGAGTTCAGGGCCGTGGTCGTCAGGGGGGCTATGACCAGCGACATACCGAGGCCCATCGCGGCTACGGCGGGGAAGAACGTAGTCCAGTACGAGCCTTCGGTTCCTGGTACTGCAAACAGCAGGAAGCCGGCTGCGGTGATGATCGGGCCGAGGACTAGCGGAATTCTGGCGCCGTAGCGTGTCACCAGACCGCCGGCCCACCTCGACATGAAGAACGTGATGATCACGAAGGGAAGAAACGCCGACCCCGCCGCCGTTGCCGAGTAGCCATGTACCTGTATCAGCACGAACGGGAAGAAATACAGCGAGCCCCCGAGGCCAGCGTAAAGGAGCAGCGTCAGCAGGTTCGCCCCACTGAAGTTGCGCGAACGGAACAGCGAGAGCGGCATCATCGGCTCAGGGGACCGAAGCTCGACGAAGACGAATGCGACGAGCGACGCAACGCCGAGGATGAGGCTGGCTATGACTGGCAAATCCCCGAACCCGTTGCTCTGGGATTCGATCAGACCGTACACCACCCCACCGAGTCCCAGCGTTCCCAGCACCGCGCCGGGAATGTCCAGCCTCCTCGCGTCCGGGTCGCGGCTCTCAGGCACGTGCTTGAAGGCAATGAAGATCACGACCGCAGCCAGTGGAACGTTGATAAGGAAAGCCGCCCTCCACGTGACGTTCTCCACAAGATATCCGCCGAGCACAGGCCCGATGGCCGCCGTTATCCCCGAGAACCCTGACCACGTTCCTATGGCCTTGCCGCGCTGGTCGCCGTCGAAGGATGCGCTGATGATGGAGAGCGAGCCGGGCACGAGCATCGCGCCTCCGACGCCCTGGATGGCCCGCGCCACAATGAGTTGCTCAGGGTTCATGGCGATGCCGCACCCGACAGAGGCGAGCGCGAAGATTGCAACGCCGAGCGTGAAAATGCGACGGCGACCGTATTGGTCGCCGAGTGAGCCGCCGACCAGGATCAGGGCCGCCAGAAACAGCGCGTACGACTCCACGATCCACTGGGCGTCCACGGCAGTCGCCCCGAGCGTGGTCTGGATGCTAGGCAGCGCGACGTTGGTGACCGTTCCGTCTATGAAGGCCATCGCCGACCCGACGATAGTCGCCGCGAGAACCCACGGCCCCGAAGTTCGCTCGCAAGGCGCATCCGCAGCCCTGGAACGGACGACGCCCTCGTCGCATGGCGTCCTGACTATGTTCGCCAAGGCTGAACCCCCTCCACGAACATCAAGCTAGAAAGACGACCCCGGCTGCGTCAAAAATTCGGCTTCCTCCGGCGTTGTCTCGCGGCCTAGAATGGCGTTCCTGTGCGGAAATCGCCCGAACCGCTCCACGATGTCCCTGTGCCCGACGGCGTACGAAGTGAGGTCGGGCGCGCCATCCTCGGGCGCCAGCCGCCCGAAGATCTCCACGGAACGCCGTTGTACCCTGACATCCTCGCTATGCATGAACGGCATGTACAGGAACATGCGCTGGAAGGGCGGAAGCTCTCGGTCCAACGCCCGCTCGATGGCGTACTCCGCAGTTTCCAGCGCCTTTGCATCCGTGGCGTGGGTCTGCCCGTCGCCCCGGAACATGTTCCTCGGGAACTGGTCGAGCAGTATCACGAGCGCCAGCGCGCTATGGGCTTCATCCCGCCAGTCGTCGCGTTCGCCGTTTGCGGCTTGCTCGTAATCATCGCGGAATCAGGTCTGTACTTCGTTGTCGAAATCCTCGTTCTTCTGGAACCAGGCGTCGCGGAACTCGCCGTAGCCTGGGTCGTCTTCGCGTCCGAACCAGAAATCCAGGATCTCCTGTGGCTTACTCGGCACGGCCGATAACCGTGATGTCGTCCTCCTGGCGGGTGAAAGTCTGGCCCCTGACGCGGGTATTGTAGTCGTTGAACATCCAGAGTTCGGGGACTATCTCCGAGATCAACTCCCCATCGTCGAACATCCTGACCATCGAGGATTCCGAGACCGCTATAGAGACAGCTTCCGTCTGCCGCGAGACAGATGCCGCCGCCATGTGCCTGCTTCCCAGGCCGAGCGGCACGTTCAGGTTGTCCGAGATGATGTCTATGTAGCGGGCGGCAGATATCACGACGCCAACTTCGGAGACCACAAAGGCCCCGTCCAGTTGGGCCAGTTCCTTGAGGGTTTCGCGCATGTCGGGGTCTGTGATGTACTTGCTCTCCTCGGGATGGCCGAGCAGGGGGTCCAGAATCAGGGGTTTCGACCGCTGGAGCACCATCTCCGAATCCCCAACCACGAATAGGGTCCCGATCTTGCGCCCTTCCCTGCCTTCGCGCGCGATCTCCACGGCCAGGCCGATGGTTTGCTCCAGTACGGAAGGGTCAACCCCGCGCT
>JACDAR010000126.1 GCA_013695335.1 Rubrobacter sp. | reverse complement strand
ATATCCGTCTACGAGGTGCTGGAATTCTGACAGAGTTTCCTGCCGTTATTCTCGACAGATCATCAAAGACCGGGACATAACCCGCACACCGGACTCTTCCTCGTAGCCGTACGCGTCGTAGAATCCCGCCGCCTCATCGTCGGTCTGCACCTCAACGTATGAGACGCCGAGATCCACACACCTCTCCCCGGCAGCATCCAGCAACGCCCGGCCAACACCCCGGCTCCGCGCCCAGGGACTCACGTATAGTTCCTCGATGCTGGCGAAGTCCGCCGCAGCGGAGATGTTGGGACGGTAAGCGACCACCGCAACACCGACCGTTCGACCCTCTATGCTGGCGGCCAGTATCTCCATTGTTTCGGACGCGACCGCATCACGCAGCCACCCCACGAACTCTTCGGGTATGGGTTCGCCATCCCTCAAAGCTTCTTCGAGGAACCCGCGCAGAGATCCCACATCTTCCGGGGCAACAGAAGAAACCTGGATGTTCACCCTGGCTCTCGTTCCATCACGAGCTCGTATGGCTGCGTTCTGAACGCCTGATAGCGTACCCCATCCTCTGCACTCATCGCATCGAGCAACCTGGCTTTTGTTGCGGCGTCGTCACCAGGCGCAGCGATTCCTGAACCGAAAACCATCCCGCGTCCACACATTCATCACCGGCGCGAGGCTCTCCCCACAGCCATCTACACCTGAATGTGAGGTGTACCTGTTTCGGCACTCCTCGTTCGCGCCTGCCCAGGTTCGAGCCCACGCTTGCAAGATCACCGACCGAGATCTCACAGTTGCTCTCCTCTGCTACTTCGCGTTCGAGCGCCGTCACGAGGTCTTCGCCTTTTTCCACCTGTCCTCCGGGCGGTTCCCACCCACGGCGTTCTCTCCGAACGAGCAGCACGAGATCTTCCGGTTCGCGTACGATCCCCGTAACTGCGACCACGTGGCGCGGATGCCTGTCGGACGAGGCAGAGACCTCCGTCATCTGGCGTTCGCCACCGCCACCTGCGCTGCCGCCTCCACTGCGTCTTCCACCGCTTCGTCGTCCACGTCGAGGTGGGTACACAGGCGGACGGTTCCGGGGCGGCCCGAGGCTGGCATGGTTCCCAGGGTCGCGAGCACGCCAGCACGCCCGAGGGCTTCGATGAGACCCGTCGGATCTTCGCTCTCGACGAGCACGATGTTTGTCTCCGGCGGCGCCACGGTGTAGCCAGAATCCCTGAGACCGTCGGCCAGCTTGCTTGCGCGTTCGTGGTCCTCGGGGAGACGCCCTATGTGGTGCTCAAATGCGTAGAGAGAGCCAGCGGCGATGATGCCAGCCTGTCGCATCCCACCCCCGAAAGCCTTGCGAGCCCTCCGCGCCCCAAGGATGGTCTCCCCATCCCCGGCCAGCAGCGACCCTACAGGTGCGCCGAGACCCTTCGAAGAACAGACGGAGACGGTGTCGGCGTGGGCGCACCACTCACGCGCCGGGATGCCGGTCGCGGCCTGGGCGTTGAAGAGGCGGGCGCCATCCAGATGGACTTTGAGGCCGTGATCCCTCGCCGCTTCGGAGACAGCCGCGAAGTCCTCAAGCGGGAACACCTTGCCCCCGGCGCGGTTGTGGGTGTTCTCCAGGCAAAGGAGCCGCTGGCGCGGAAAGTGGACGTTCTCCGGCCTGATGGCTTCTCTCAAGGCATCGGGTGGGATCACACCTCCCTCGCCGGGCAGCGTCCGCACCTGCACGCCTGAGAGCAGGGCGGGGGCTCCGCCCTCGTAGTTGAAGACGTGCGCCCCCTCATGCAGCAGGACTTCGTCTCCCCTCTGCGTGTTTACGAACACCCCGATCTGGTTGGTCATGGTCCCGGACGGGGCGTAGATTGCGGCCTCTTTGCCGAGCAATGCCGCCACGTACTCCTCCAGCCGGTTGATCGTCGGATCCTCCCCGAACACGTCGTCCCCGACATCGGCCTCCAGCATCGCCCGCCGCATCCCATCCGTCGGCCTGGTCACCGTATCACTCCGAAGATCTATCATCCTCAACCTCCCTTTACCTTTTTCGTAGTCCGAAAGCTCACCTTCGCCACCTCTTCCAGTCCTGCCATACCCCGCTCCCCGTATACCCGCCGCGCGGCACCCATCACGTGCGTAGCCCCGAGCGGCAACTCGACCCCCACCAACCCCGAGAGCCGCCCTATCTCCTCCAGAAACCTTGCCCGCGCCAGAATGGAGGCCGCCGCAACCGCAGCGTCGTCCTCGGCCCGCGTCCGAACCTCGAGCCTCACCCCTTCCGGTACAAACGGCGCCAGGTTCTTCCGCGCGGACGCCGCGTATTGATCCACGATGATTACCTCTACCTCAGCTTTAAGTTCATCTATGATTCCGGCATCGAGTTCATCGAGCAGCCGATTGATGTTGCCTGCCCTGGCCCTGCGTGTCTCGTACTCCTGGGGAGACAACGCAAGGACACGGAGGTTTTCAGGCCCCACGGCATCGGGAATACGGACAGCCATCCGCCGAACCGTCGAAGCTCCGAGCGCCTTCGAGTCTCGGACTCCGATTTCTTGCAGCGCTTTTGCCGCTTTTTCGCCCAGAATACGCACTCCGGCCACCACCAATGGGCCGAAGTAATCTCCCTTGCCCGCCTCGTCTATCCCGGTTCTGGGCGTCGCGGCAACAACCGGTCCTCGTCCGGAAGGTACGCCTGACTTGTTCACGTCACCGTTTTTCTTTTGGGGGAGGCTGGATAACCGCCAGCCTTCCAGCAAATCTCGCAAGCCTGAAGCTTTACTTCCGGTAGATATTTTGCCGGTACGATAGACATTGAGGTTTTCCGCCTCGTCGCCTCGGACGAGCCGGTACTGGGTGCCGTAGTCGATTTCGCGGCTACTGACGATCTTGACGCGCTCTTGATCCAGCAGTCGGCGGAGATCCGGGGGGATCTCGTATCTAGCGCTCACCTGGCCTCGAAGCCATTCAGGTCGCCGCGCGCTTCCTCGAAATCCACGTCCACGTTCTTTACGCTAGCCTCGGGCGTGCCGCCCTCGCACCATCGGATCGCCTGACGCACTCCATCTGAGTGACCTTCGAAGATCGCCTCAACGCGGCCGTCTGGTAGGTTTCTGACCCAGCCGCTGAGGCCGAGTTCCTGCGCTTTGTGGCGGGTAGCATCCCTGAAGAAGACACCCTGCACCCGGCCAGAGACGTGTACGTGTGCCCGTTCGTGGTTTTCTGTAGCCACTTCGACCTCCGTGGATGTTATTGGGTCCAGCGTGGAACAGTTTATCTGCCTGGGTTCGTTTCGCCGGGTGTGCTAGCCTTGAGCCGGCCATGAGAGAGGAAGATCCAACGTCGGCGACCGGGCGTGTGAAGGACCATCAGGCGGTGGATGAAGCCGCGCCGGGCTTCACGCTTCTGACGCTGGTGGTGCCGACCCGGAACGAGGCAGCCAACGTGTCCACGCTGGTACGCAGGCTGCGGGAGAGCCTCGCTGGCGTGGATTTCCGGGTGATCTTCGTGGACGATTCCACAGACGAAACCCCGTCCATAGTGCGGAGCCTCGCAGAAGAAGACGCCAGGCTATCCTTGATACACCGGGAAGGTCCGGATCGGGAAGGCGGTCTTTCGACGGCGGTGACGGCAGGGATCGACGCCGTGTCGGGCCAGAGCATCTTTACCTGCGTGATGGACGCCGACCTCCAGCATCCCCCCGAGAAGGTGCGCGAGATGCTTGAGACCGCCCAACGCTCGGACGCTGACGTTGTTGTGGCGAGCCGCTATGCGCGGGGCGGCAGCTACGAGGGGCTCTCCGGCCCTGTGCGCCGGGCTGTCTCCGTCGGAAGCAAGTGGCTTGCCCGCATCCTGTTCAAAGAGGCCCGAAAGACTACGGACCCGATGACCGGCTTCTTCCTGGTCAGAAACGAGGCAGTATCAGGCATCCAGTTCCGCCCAACGGGGTTCAAGGTGTTGCTCGAGATACTCGTTTGCGCGCCGGAGCTGCGGGTGGTCGAGGTTCCTTTCAGCTTCAGAGGGCGGGAGGACGGCGTCTCCAAAGCGGGTCTCCGTCAGGGCGTGGAGTACCTGGCGCACATAGCCAGCCTGTTCTGGTACGTACCATCGGCTGGCCGATTCTGGAAGTTCGCCCTGGTCGGGGCGTCAGGCGTGCTGGTGAACATGGTCACCCTGATCTTCCTCGCCGAATACGTGGACGCCCACAAGGTAATAGCCTGGATGTTCGCCGTTGGGCTCTCCATCATGAGCAACTTCCTCCTGAACAACGCCTTCACCTGGCGCGATGTGCGCCACTCCAGCCGCATCCACTTCCTGCTTCGCGGCGCGCTCGCATACCCAGTTGCCATCATGGGCATAGGCGCGAACTTCGCCGTGTACTATCCGCTGCTCAAATACGTCTCAGACGCCTTCCCGTTCTACGCGATCTTCAACCTGCTCGGCATTATCGCTGGCACAAGCGTGAACTTCATACTCTCCAGTCGGCTCGTCTTCCGGCCCTCGCTCCCCAAACACCTCGACCCCGAAGCCCCGCCGAAGCAGATCTCCGAGGACATCCGCAGGGAACTGAAGGCTGATCTTGTGGCCCTGATTCAGGTTCCCGGCCTGTACCCCATCAGCGATCCAACGCCCAGGCATCTCACCGAGGAAGATCTAAGCCTGGTCGAGCTCGTGACCCGCACCCAACAACCCACACTCGCCGTCACAGGCCCCAGGCGTCTCCCCCAGGCCCGCACCAACACACGATGGATAAACTCCCTCGCGATCCCCGTCTCCGCCAGCGGGCGCATAGTCGGCGTCGTCTACGCCACCCGAACCTCAGCCGAACCATTCACGGAAGTAGACTTCCACTGGCTCACCGCCTACGCCAGCACCGCAGCCCCTATATTTTCGTAGCGTTCAGCCGTCAGCATTCAGCTTTTTGAGCTCGTGGTGTTCACAGCCTTACATCGCACCAGAGAAGTTCCTATCGTGGGGAGAGCCGGTAGAAGAGCTCGTAGGGCGCGATTGGCACCCCGCATGAGGCGAGCAAACGCACGGCGGGCACGCCCTTCGACGCCCTTGCTGACGGCTGAAAACTGACCGCTGAATGCTAAAAAAGCCCGGAGGCAAGACGGTCACACCGTAATACCTCCGGGCTGGTGGCCCTTCCTACAAAGAGCCTCTACCCGGGTCCCACCACCCCTCCCTATCGGTGAGACCCACAACAGGCCCGCCCCTGAACCCAAGATTTAAACCGAGCCCCGGGTTCCGTGGAGCTTACCCAGGGCAAAACCTAGCATCAAGGATTTTCTGGCGCAAGCAGTCCCATTCGCTTTAGGTAAACGGAAAACTCCCATCACGCTCGGATGAGACACGACATGTTCGACCCAGCCAAACAGTAACCACAACATATTGAATAGTGCGGCATTTTATATCCTTTAACGCAATCTGTATAAACCGATACTTGAAGGTGAGATAAGTTTAAGGTTTACATGCAGGGATTCGCATTCTGAAGGGGTTGGTATCTCCGGGTCAGCCAGCGCTTGAGTGCTGCGTTTTTCAGTGTTCAGCGTTTTCTGGCGGGGTTTGGCGTATGCGGCCCTTCCCAATGTGTTGGGGGCAAGCTAAAGTGTGGATTTGGGGTTGCCGGTAGAATCCAGGTAGAGTCCGGGACGCGAGGTAGAGAGGTGAAGCGGTAGCGATGGAACTTCAGACGAGCAAAGTAGACCCGATGGTGAGCGAGTTGGTCGAGTTGGGCGGGAGCGACCTGCATCTGAAGGTTGGGTCTACGCCCATGATCCGGATACACGGCAACCTCGGCGTGCTGGAGGGCCACGAAGTGTTGCGTTCGGCGGACACCGAGGGGATATTGAGGGAGATCATCCCCGAGAAGCTGATCGGAACCTTCAAAGATGAAGGAGAGGCGGACTTCTCTTACGCCGTCGGCGGAGTTGGCCGCTTCAGGGTCAACGGCTTCCGGCAGCGCGGGGACGTCTCCATAGTCATGAGGTTCATCCCATTCGGGATACCCAAGTTCGAGGATCTCGGGTTGCCTGAGGCCATCAAGCGGCTGGCTTTCGAGGAACGTGGGATAATCCTGGTCACCGGGACTACGGGCAGCGGCAAATCCACAACGCTCGCCTCCATGCTCGACCTCGTCAACCACGCGGTTCCCAAGCACATAGTCACCATCGAGGATCCCATAGAGTTCCTGCATACAGACGATAAATGCCTCATCAACCAGCGCGAGGTAGGTTCCGACACAGAGTCTTTCGCGCGGGCTTTGAGGCGTGTTCTACGCCAGGACCCCGACATCATCCTGATCGGGGAGATCCGGGACGCCGAGAGCGCGCAGATAGCCCTCTCCGCCGCCGAGACCGGGCACCTCGTACTCAGCACGCTGCACACCCTGGACGCGACAGAGACCGTCAACCGCATGATCGACCTCTTCCCGCCGCACGAGAGGGCGCAGGTGCGCACCATGCTCGCCAGTACGCTCAGGGGCATAATCGGGCAGCGTTTGATCCGTACGCAGGGCGGCAAGGGCAGGGTGCCTGCCTGCGAGGTAATGGTCACCACGGGACGCATCCAGGACTTCATCCTGGATGCGTCCCAGACCGGTCAGATACAGGAGGCCATCTCCGAAGGCGAGTATTACGGGATGCAGACCTTCGACCAGGCGTTGCTCAAGCTAGTCGAAGAGGAGCGGATCGAGTACGAAGAGGCCCTGAAGGCCGCCAGCCGCCCGCAAGACTTCCGCCTGATGGTTCAGGCGCTTGGCATAGGCGCCAAACGCTGATAGGCGGAACCCAAGGCAGCACGAACGCCCATCGCTATAATAACGGCATGAGGCCCATATGCTTTCTCACGGACTTCGGGCTCACCGACGACTTCGTCGGGACGTGCAAAGGCGTGATGTACTCGATTTCCCCAGGCATCCAGGTGCTCGACCTGACGCACGACGTTCCGCACTTCGGGGTGGAGGCTGGGGCGGAGATCCTGCAGCACGCCACACGCTACATGCCAGCAGACTCCGTCTTCCTGGCGATCGTTGACCCCGGCGTCGGCACGAAACGGTTGGGCGTGGCCCTCCGCACGTACGACGATTCCCTACTGGTTGGGCCGGATAACGGGCTCCTCCTCCCCGCCGCGAACTTGATGGGTGGCGTCGTGGAGGCGGTGACGCTCACCAACGACAGCTATCATCTGAAGCCTGTCTCTAGCACATTCCACGGTCGGGATGTGTTCGCGCCGGTGGCCGCGCACCTTGCGGCGGGAGTGGAAATCGGAGATGTCGGGGAGAGGATGGATCCCACCTCCCTACAAGGCCTTTACCTGCCAGACGCCCTGGAGGCCGATGGCGGCGGTTCCGAGCTTTCCGCACGCATCATCTCCATAGACCGCTACGGCAACGCCAGGCTCTCCGTGATGCAAGAAAGGGCAGGCTTCGGGTTCGGCGCCACGGTTACAGTGGATTCTGGCGACGGCGGCATGGCCGTCAAGTACGTGGAGACCTTCGGGTCGGCGAAGGCTGGAGAGTTGATCCTGGTCCCCGATTCCCACTGGCGCCTGAGCCTCGCCATCAACCAGGGAAGCGCGACCCAGGCCCTGTCACTCAAGGTGGGCGGTTGGGTACGGATACGGCCGCCGGGTGGACCGGAAGATGCCGGAGCCTGACAGATACACCCAGGGCGAAACCCCAGATCATCCCCCACTATCCCCGGAAGAGCGGCGCCGGATGATACGGGCCTCCCTCCTGCGCCCCATGAACCTCACGGTACCCGTGATCGGGGTAGGCATCTTCGCCATCACCCTCCTGTGGTGGTTGCCGCCCCTGACCGCCATCACGTACGCTGCTGTGGTGTTCCTGTCATTCCGCGACAACAGCTTTCAGGAGCGGGTTCTGCGGGGCAGGGCCGTGCGGCAGTTGCCCAACTCGCCCGCCTCGGAGAACTCCGAAGTACCACCAGAGCGCCGGGTTCACTGGCTGCCGAGGGGCGAGACCCGCCAGCGGGTCGAGGCGGCGCTCGCGATCTACCAGAAGGTGGTCACGGCCATCGAAGAGTCAGACGACGTGACCAGGACCGTACTTGGAGATGCGGTCCCAAAGCTGCAAGCGGTTGCTGGCCATCTGGTAGACGTCGCGCATAACCGGGAGCAGACTGCCGAAGCGCTCGAGGATGTCCGACTGCACGCCGCAACGTCCAACCCGGAGCGGGAAAAAGACCTCGGGCGGCTCGAAGAAGAACTCAGGGCTGCGGACGCCGAGATCTCCGGCATGATGGACAGCCTCCTGAACCTTCGCGCCAGGGTGGTTCGCATCTCCATAGAGAGCGAGGGCTCAGCGAGGGCCGCCGCCGGCGACCTCAACCGGGACCTCGACGAGATGAACCTCCGCCTCGACGCCCTCGGAACTACCTTCTCATCCCCCGATGAGCCCTGAGGCGCCCCAGACTTTCAGGGCTACCGTCGAGAGGAGCGATGTTTGCGTAGCTCGGACGAGCAGCGAGCCATGAAACTACGGGAAGTACACCGAGAAAAGGTGGCGCGCAACGAGGTGCGAATCAGTCCGCTGTGGGCACAGCCTTGCCGGGGGTACAACGTCCAGATCGAACTCGCCCCCCGTACCAGGTCATCGCTCGAGAAAATACAGCAGAGCCTGAAGCAAACAGAGCCCAACCTGCTGGTGTGTCCTCAGGAGACCCTCCACGTGAGCATCGCCTGGCTGCTCGCCGTACATGCTAGCTATCAGGTTTCCAAGGACTCCCTCTGGGAGCGCCACGCGGAGGAGTGGACAATTGAGTTGACCCGTATCGCGGCCCAAAGCGCGGGTTTTCGGGTCAGCTACGAACACGTTGTGGCCACCGACTCCGCCGTGATCGCTCTCGCCGAGCCAACCGGGCCAGTGAACCGCATCCGCGAGATGATCCGCGGACGCCTGCGCCTGCCCTCTGAGACCCGCAACGAGGCGGATTTGGTGCACACTACCCTGTTTCGCTATCGCGGCGCACTCTCCGATCCGGCAAAGTTCCTTGCCAAGCTCGATAAAGACATGAGCACCGACGCCACAGCCGAGGTCGACGAGTTGGTCGTCTCGAAGGAGTTGGTGTACCCATCGCTGGAAGCGGAAGTGCTTGCGCGCCTCCCGCTCACTTCCCGGTAAACGCACCAACATACGGTTCTGCCGCGGATAAGGTTGAGAGTAGCTGCGCGCCACAGCGTCGAAGAGTAGGTAGGCAAATAGAGAATTACCTGCCATGGCAATCACCGTCGATTTTCCTGCGGA
Organism: Rubrobacter sp.; assembly: GCA_013695335.1. Classification (GTDB taxonomy): domain Bacteria; phylum Actinomycetota; class Rubrobacteria; order Rubrobacterales; family Rubrobacteraceae; genus JACDGB01. The sequence goes on along the minus strand of JACDAR010000126.1, from coordinate 7,353 downwards.
GCCGTCTTGCGTGAATACATTTCCAACACGCCCACGATCCTGGACGGCACCGTGGAGTCTTTCAGCGGATCGTGCTTACACAGACGAGAAACTGCAAGAAGGACTCGCCAGGCCGGAGAGGGCTAAACGTATCGAGCGGTGACGGGAAGCTCTTCTTCAGGGATTCGGTGCTGCGTGCGCCGCCCCGCACAACTTCGGGACGCTTGCCTTTCAGAAAACGTTACTGGTATGGCCTTCTGTGATTGAAGGCTGCGAAGCGGGGCTCCGCAAGAATCTGGGACGAAAGTCCGGCCTACGCCGAGCTTGCCCGCCAGTCTTCACCGCTACCGTTCTCTTCCTCGGGCTCTGGCTGTGGGGCGGGACGGCGCACGGGGGAACCATTGAGTTCGCGGCGGGATTCCCCAACCGAAACTATGGAGTCCTCGAACCAGTTCTCCAACTGGCCCATCACCCGATCCTGGTACACCTCCGAGCCGCCGGAGATCTCCTCGGCGTAGCGCTCAGCCCGGTCCACTGTCTCGTCGGCACGCCTCTGGGAACGCCTGTACAACTCGGTGTCCACCACCATAGCCTCAGAGCGCTCGTGCGCGAGCTCGACTACCCGACGTGCCTCCTCCTCGGCCGCCGCAACCACGGCAGCACACTCCCGACGCACCGCTTCCGCCTCCGACAACTCCCTGGGCAGGGATCCCCTCAACTCATCAAGCATCACGAGCATGTCAGCCCGATCCACTACAGCCCGACCCTTGCGCATCGGCACACTAGAAGCGTCCTGAACGATGGCCTCTAACTCGTCCAACACTCCGCTGATGTACTCTATGTCCTCTCTCATACGGTCAACCCTAGCACGCATCTTCAGGCTACGCCAGCCTTTCTGAAAGTATTTTTCGGAGCTTTACCTGAAGTACAGATCTAATTTGATCTTAGGGTCAAGTGTAATCAAACCCACCCCCAGCGTGGACCGATCTCGTGGCTCAGAAGCCTTTATTTATGGGTTTTGGGGGTAATGGCGTTGAGTTATCCACAGGTTAATCCGGCTTGTTAAAGGTTAAAGCAGTGTTTCAGACGTTTCTGGATGTGGTGGGTTGGCGGGAAGCCTGATCCGCATGCTCGAAGGTTATGTTACCAAGGGCATCCACGTCCACATGGACGGTCGCGCCGGGTCCGAAGCGGCTCGATATTATTTCCTTGCTGAGGGGGGATTCGATCCACTTCTGGATCGCGCGCCGCAACGGGCGGGCGCCAAAGATGGAGTCTTCGCCTTCCCTGGAGATCCGACGCTTGACCGCCAGAGAGAAATCGAGCGCGATGCCCTGCCTCGCCGCCAGGAGCCGCACGCGCTCTAGCAGAAGGTCGGCGATCTGGATTAGCTCCTCTTCACCCAGGGCGTGGAACACGATCACCTCGTCAACCCGGTTCAGGAACTCGGGGCGGAAGAAGGCGTGTAACTTCTGCACCAATCGGCCGTGGATCTTCTCGTACGAGTCGAGCATCTCGCGGGAGCCAGGTATCAACTCAGCGCCCACGTTGGATGTCATGATTATGACGGCGTTTTCGAACGAGGCGGTTCTGCCTTTGTTGTCCGTGAGGCGGCCATCCTCCAGGATCTGGAGCAGCATGTTGAACACGTCGGGATGGGCCTTCTCGATCTCATCGAGAAGCAGCACAGAATACGGGCGTCGCCGCACGGCCTCCGTTAGTTGTCCACCCTCATCGTAGCCGACGTATCCGGGCGGGGAACCAACCAGCCGGCTCACGGCGTGGGCCTCCATGTACTCGGACATGTCGAGACGGATCATGGCGTCCTCGTTGTCGAAGAGGTACTCGGCGAGCGCACGCGCCAGCTCGGTCTTGCCGACGCCGGTCGGCCCGAGGAAGATGAAGCTCCCTATGGGACGGTTCGGGGCTGCGAGTCCAGCCCGCGCCCTCCGCACGGCCTCCGAGACCGCGTCCACCGCTGGCACCTGCCCGATTACACGCCGGTGCAACGCCTCCTCCATGGAGAGCAGCCGCTCGGCCTCGTCCTTGAGCATCCGCGTTACGGGGATGCCGGTCCACGCGCTGACGACGCGTGCGATCTCCTCGCGGTTCACCGCCGCTTTCTGGTGATCCTTTCTGACGATCCGGCCATCGAGCGTCCCATGACTATCTTTCAGAGCGCCGTTTCCGTCCGGCGAAGGAACTTCCTGTTCACCGTCCGGTTCGTCCGGCATGGTGGCGTCTATGCGCACCTGGCTGGCGGCTTCGTCGAGGAGGTCAACGGCCTTGTCCGGCAGGAAACGGTCGGCGATATAGCGGTGGGCCAGGCTGGAGGCGGCCTGGAGGGCTTCGTCTGTGATCTCGACTTTGTGATGTTGCTCGTAGCGCTCCCTAAGACCGCGCAGGATACGAACCGTGTCCGCCTCGGAAGGCTCCTCGACCGTGATGCACTGGAAGCGCCGCTCCAAAGCGGCGTCGGGCTCTATGAGCTTGCGGTACTCATCAATCGTCGTGGCGCCAATGACGCGGACGTTGCCCCGCGCCAGCGCCGGCTTGAGGATGTCCCCCGCCATGCCGCCGCCCGCCGAGCCCATCCTGGCGACGTTGTGCAGGTCGTCTATGAACAGGATGAAACGTCCGTCGGAGTTCTTCACCTCGTTCAGGGTGGCCCGAAGGCGCTCCTCGAAGTCGCCGCGGAACTTGGCACCCGCCATCAGGGAGCCCATATCCAGCGCCAGGATGTGACGGTCCTTCAGAAACTCGGGCACCCGACCTACCACTATCTTCTGTGCCAGTCCCTCGGCGATGCTCGTCTTACCGACGCCGGGCTCCCCGATCAGAACCGGCGTGTTCTTGGTGCGGCGGCCCAGGATCTGGACGAGGCGACGGATCTCACCGTCCCTCCCAACCACAGCGTCGAGCTTGCCGTCGCGGGCAAGCTCCGTGAGGTTGATGGTGTGCTTGGCGAGCATGCTGTCCGGGTTGGCGGATAGCTCCCCCATCTCCCCACCGGCCTGCTCCAGGAACCGCCGCGTATCCTCCTCGGTGAAGTTCACGGCCTTGAGCACACCGAAGGCCGCCCCCTCTCCGAGACGGAGCAACCCGAGCAGCAGATGCTCCGGCCCCACCTCCTCCTCGTTGAGACGTCGCGCCTCCTCCACCGCGAGGGCCATCGCCTGCTTGGTACGCTGGGTCGGGTAGACCCGCCCCTCCGCCGACACGGGCCGCGAGAGTTCCAGGCGCCGGATGGCGTCCTTGACCTTGGTCTCTGCCATGCCGAGGTTCAGGTCCAGCTCCAAAAAGACCCGCCGAACCGCGCCGTCTTGCTGGGCCAGGAGCGCGAACAGGACGTGCTCCGTGCCCAGCAGGTTCGAGCGGCCGCCCCGCACTACCTGATGCGCCGTATCCATGACTTCCCTGGCTTCTTGGGAAAGGTTCCCCAGGTACAAGATCCACCCTTCAGCGCCGGGTCTCCGGCCTCGCTACACGGTTTCCTAATTTACCATAGCCCCTGACTGGTCACACCAGCTTGGAAACTGTAGCTGCGCCATCCAGAGGCGCAACAATTCCGCTTCAGCGGCTGTTATAGACGGCGAAGCCGATGGCAATGATCGCCGCAACAAGCCTGATAAAGGGGAAAGGCCCGCCAGCGAGAAACTGCTGGGTCAGGAGCGGAGCAAACGCTATGGTTACCGCGATGCCCGAGACGGCCATCGCGGGAGGTCCACCGTTGCGGCCCCCGGCGCGATGCACGAGGGTACCAGCACCGTATCCGACCGCCGCTGAAAGTATCAGGGTGAAGAACCCGATCTGAAACAGGGCGTAGACGACTGGAACTCCCACAATCGCAACGGCGGCCCCGGCGAGGATCGTCCTGGCGATCTGGCCCGTCTTCATCGCACCGGCCCTGGCTCCGCGTGGGAGACGCGCATCGTCTGGGCACTTTATCCCGACGTCCGTCTGCCGCATGCACTCCGTGCAGATCGGACGCCCGCACGTAGCGCACGAGACCTTCGTCTCCCGCCTGGGATGACGGTAGCAATGCATGGTCTCGGCCATCAAAGACCCTTTCTAGTATCGCGGATACCCCGCGTGTTGCGTGGCCTCTGCACGAGTTCTCCACGGGGCGCCAGCACAAGCTCCCGCTTGTAGCTGCGATGTACCTCAGCCACCATCCTGCCGTGTTCCTCCCGCTGACGTACAAGCTCCTCGCGCAGTTCTGTGTTTTCGGCTTCGAGCTTCGCGAGCCTGCGCTCCATCTCCAGCACCCTCTTGACCCCGGAGAGGTTCATGCCCATCTCCTGGGTCAACTCCTGGATGCGGATTCCGAGTTCCACGTCTTCCTGGCAGTATAGCCTGGTATTTTTGATGCTCTTCCGGGGCCGGAGAAGACCCTTCTGCTCGTACATCCGCAGGGTCTGAGGATGAACTCCGATCAACTCCGCAGCCACGCCTATCATGAACACCGGACGCCTTCTGAGGTTCACGCGCCCACCTCCCCAACTTCCCGGAACAACCCCGCGCGCACGTCTTCGTCCCGCTCCTCGGCGAGGGCCTCCAGTATCTCACGCTCCCGCTTCTTGAGCTTCCTGGGCACGACCACCGAAACCCGAACTATGAGGTCCCCGCTCTCCTCGCTGCGCGGCTTGGAAGCCCCGGCCCCACGCACCTTGAACTGTTTTCCGTTCTGCGTACCGGCGGGCAGCCGCAGCCTCACTGTGCCGCCCTCGGGACGGGGAATCTGTATCTCCGCCCCCAATGCAGCCTCCACGACGCTGACGGGCACCCCGACCACGAAGTCGTCCCCGCGCCGCTCGAAGACAGGATGTTCCTCGACCCTGGTGACCACGAAAAGGTCTCCCGCCTGACCGCCCTTCTGCCCGGCGTGTCCCCTGCCCGGAACCCTTATCCGCATCCCATCCTTCGCCCCCGCCGGTATCTTCACGGCGATCTGACGGTTCCGCCGCACCCGCCCGGCCCCCCCGCACTGATTGCACGGCGTCTCCACGATCCTGCCGCTCCCCTCGCACCGCGAACAAGGCTCAGACAGCGCGAAGAAGCCCTGATCCCGGCTCTTCGTTCCACGTCCCCCACACTCGGGACACGTCTTCGGCGTAGTTCCTGGCGCCGCCCCACTTCCCCGGCACTGGCCGCATCCCTCCTCCACAGGCACCCCAACCCGCGTAGTCACACCGCTCAGGGCATCTTTGAACTTCAAGTTTACGCTTACTCTTATGTCTTTCCCACGGGTGGCCGCCGTGGCGCGCGCTGAGCTTCCGAACACGTCCCCGAAGCTGCCGAAGCTCTCGAAAAGATCCGAGACGTCGGAGAAGCCAGCAGTGCGGGCCTGGCCTTGCGCTCTGCCCTGCTGATTGAAGAAGGATCTGGGGCCTTCGTCGTATTCGCGTCTTTTCTCCGGGTTGGACAGCACTTCGTAGGCGTGCTGCACTTCCTTGAAGCGGTTCTCAGCGCTCGGGTCGTCAGGGTTGGCGTCGGGGTGGTTGGCGCGCGCCAGCTTTCGGTAGGAACGCCGGATCTCATCCTGCGAGGCTTCCCTGGATAACCCAAGGACTTTGTACAGATCCTTCGTCTCCATACCTAAACCTGTTTCGCAACCACAACCTTCGCCGCGCGGATGGGCCGGCCGTTGAGAACGTAGCCCCGCTGGAAGGTCTGGAGGATAGTACCCTCCTCGTGTTCGTCCGAGGGTTGGCCCATAACGGCTTCGTGGACGTTGGGGTCGAATGCCTGGCCGTCAGAGTCCACGGGGAGTAGTCCTTCGCGGCCGAGAACGTCCACGAATTGATCCCTGGTCGCCCGCACGCCATCGCGCACGTCGCCATCGACCTCCAGCGCACGATCCAGGTTATCCAGGACCGGGAGCAGCTCTGTGACTAGCTTCTCGGACGCGGAGAGAAGGATGCGCTCCTTCTCGCGCTGTTGGCGCTTGCGCGAGTTGTCAAACTCAGCCTTCAGGCGCATCAGGGAGTCGAGATACCTGTCGCGCTCCTGGCGGACGCCGTCAAGTTTGGCTGTGAGGGCCGCCAGCTCTTCTTCTGGCGTAACCGATTCCTCTTCCGTCAGGTACTCCTCGGCGTTCTCGGACTTCTCATCCGGCTCGCCGAAATCCGGATCTGAGATAGAGCCCTGCGGCTCATCTATCGGCTCGGAGTTCTCGCTGGTATTCGCGTCGTCGTTCGCTTCTGCGCTTGTTTCAGCATTGACTTCGGGTTCCGCGCCGGGATCTTGTCCGGGTTGGCGGGGCTGTTCTTCGCTGCTCAAGGCTGCCAGATCCTCCTGTCGGTGAGCGGGGTGTTCGGGCGGAGATCCAGTTAGGAAACTCCGCCCGGGCTGTCGTTTTCGGGTTCTCCCCTACTTCCGCTCTTTCCCGTCTTCTTCGTCGTCGATTATCTCGGCGTCCTCGACCAGATCGTCGTCGGGGTTCTCAGGCCCACCGGCTGAGGCATCCTCCTGCTGCGACTGGGCCTGCTGGTAGAGTTGCTGGGAGAGCGCGTGGGATGCGTTCATCAAGGCTTCCTGCTTGGCTTTGATCTCCTCCAGATCGTTGCCAGCCAGGGCTTCGCGGGCGTCGCGGATCGCCTTCTCTATGTTGAGCTTGGTGTCTCCGTCCACCTTGCCGTCGAGATCCTTGAGGTTCCGCTCGATGGAATAGACCAGGTTGTCCGTGTTGTTGCGGACATCGGCCTCCTCGCGGCGGCGGCTGTCCTCCTCAGCGTGCGACTCCGCGTCGCGGACCATCTGCTCGATATCCGTATCCGAGAGTCCGCTAGAAGCGGTGATGGTGATCCGCTGTTCCTTGCCTGTTCCCAGATCCTTGGCTCCCACGTTCACGATGCCGTTCGCGTCTATGTCGAACGAAACCTCGATCTGGGGTACACCCCTCGGGGCTGGCGGGATGCCGACGAGCTGGAAGTTGCCGATGAGCTTGTTGTACATAGCCATCTCGCGCTCGCCCTGGAAAACCTTGATCTCCACCGACCCCTGATTGTCGTCGGCTGTGGTGAAAGTCTCACCCTTGCGTGTAGGTATAGTGGTGTTGCGCTCGATCAGCTTTGTCATCACCCCGCCCTTGGTCTCGATGCCGAGGCTGAGGGGCGTAACGTCGAGGAGGAGAACGTCCTTGACCTCGCCAGCCAGAACACCGGCCTGGATCGCGGCTCCTATGGCGACAACCTCATCCGGGTTGATGCCGCGGTGCGGCTCCTTGCCCGTCAGCTCCTTGACCTTCTCCTGCACCGCCGGGATGCGGATCGAACCCCCGACAAGAATCACCTGGTCGATGTCGCCAGCTTTAAGGCCAGCGTCGTCCATCGCCTGGCGCATCGGGCCAGCCGTCGCCTCCACAAGGTCGGC
>JACDAR010000122.1 GCA_013695335.1 Rubrobacter sp. | reverse complement strand
GCCGGTGCGAGATCGGCGGTAAAGAGGGCGAGGTTATTGCCTGAGCCGATCCAGACGATCTGATGCCCCTCCGAATGCCCGTTTCTTACCTCCACCCGCACGCCAGGCATTATCTCCGAGTCGCCATCCAGCAACTCGCACCACCCCTCTTCAACGCCGCGCTCCACGGCGGGAACTGCCAGCCGCCTTCCGCCCTTCTCGGACATCTCGCGTGCTTCTTCCAGCGCGGCATTCTGCACGTAGATCGTGGCATTCGGGAAGTCCGGCGGGTTCAACGCCCAGCCGACGTGATCCGGATCGAGGTGCGAGAGGATGACGTGGGTAACGTCTCCCACTGAATGGCCCGCATCTTCCAGGCCGTCTATGAGGGTGCTTTCGCGACGGATCTCGTATCGACCTTCCAGGGCTTCGGGTAGTTCGGGACCGAAACCGGCGTCAATCAGGACGAGGGCGTCGTCGGTTTCGACGAGGACCGCGTGCATGGCGCCCCGGATCTTGGCTTTTGTGCCCTCCCCGAAGACGTTTCCGGCGTCGGTGATGAAGATGCCGTCGTCGAGGATTCGGATTTTTATGTCCCCGAGGTCGAGGGAGTCCCTAGCCACCGCCGTTCCTCCGTTCTTTGACGGCAATTTGTAGCGCCCTCCCGAGGGCTTGCGGGTGTTTGAGGAGGCTGTATATTGGAGAGTCCCCAGTGAAGCCTTCGATCAGCGTCCGGCGTGCCTTTTCGTCTTTTTCGCACGCCTTGAAGAGCGGCTCCATCATGCTCAGGTTGGGGACGAGGTTGACCATCGCTTGGCCGGAAAGGTGTACGCGGGCGCGCTTCCTGCGGAGCTGGCGTTCGTAACCTGAAAGGAGTGAGGCGGAGAAGTCTCGGCGTTCGTGGGCTTCGTGTGCCCAGGTCGCGGCGAGGCGGCCCGATTCCATCGCATAGCCGACTCCTTCGCCGCTGATCGGGTGGATCATGCTCCCAGCATCCCCGACCATCATGAGACCCTGCGCGTACCGCTTCGCGCCCCACATCCCCATCTTGAGCGACCAGCTTTTCGCCGGACCCTCTGGCTCCGCGTTCTTCAGCCACGCTTTGAGCTGCGGTTCCTCCAGGAAACGATCGTAGTAGTCCTTGAGGTTGCGTCCGGTGCGTTGCAGGGCTTTGGTTGAGACGCCGGCCCCGATGTTGGCCCGGCCATCACCGAAGCAGAAGATCCAACCGTACCCAGCGCCGTCTGAGTTCATGTCGGCGGTGATGAATACGTGCAGGCTGTCCATGTCCAACCCTTCGAGCCCCCGAAAATATTGCCGCCGCGCCACTGCGTTCTGGTGCGCCTTCATGCCGTTCCCCGCGAACCCGCCTACCCCATCCGCCGCCACCACGACCGGCGCATCGAAACGCAATGTTTCGCCTTCCTTCACGGCCTCGACGCCGGTCACTGCCCCCGATGAAGAACGAATGAGTTCCGCGGCCCTCGTGTTTGTGTGAAGTTCAGCGCCAGCGTCCGTGGCGCGTTCCAGGATCTTCGCGTCGGTCTCCTCGCGGGCTGCGACGTAGCCGTGGGGACCGTGGAGGGTTGGGGGGACGCCCTGGCGCAAATATGCTGTCTCCGTGTACATGGAGAAGCTGGTGAACTTGCCGTGGTGAGGTTCGTCCAGCCAGTCCGCGAGGCCGATCAGTGCGACCTCGGAGGCCGCGTGGGGCATGAGGCCGTCGCCGCATGGTTTGTCGCGGGGGAAGTCCTGGCGGTCGAGCAGGACGGTTCTCAGCCCCGCCTTCGAGGCGTAGTATGCTGTCGCTGCGCCGCCCGGTCCCGCTCCAACGACGGCAAGATCGTAACGTTCGGCCATCTTTTATCCTCTCGGCGCTTCGTACTCTGTGCCAGAATAAGTTTAACCATTTCATCGCCGAGGAGGGAGACATATTTTGGTGGACCGCAACCGGCCAGCGCGCTACGAGGTTGGGCGGAAGGCTGCTCTCAAAGCTACGGGGCAGCCCGTGGAGATTCTTGAGGTTCGTCGGGGGGAGTTCGTGCCTGATTTCGTTTACAAGGTACGCGTGCTCGCGGAGCGCCCCGCCCGACCATACAATCTCTCGGTTCCGGAGTATGATCTCGCGGACCCGCCAGCCTGATGCTTAAAAGTCCTCGCTTGTGACGCTCAGGTAGGCCACGTCCACGAGCGGGACTCCTGTCGCAAGAGCACGGTCCACCGTGCGGATCAGGACTTCAGCCGCGACGCCTGAGTCTGGGAAATGGGCGTCGAGGAGCCGGGCGGCGCGGGCGATCTCGTAGAAAGAGAAGGGACGTCGGTCGCCTGTGAGGTTGTAGACGGCTTCGAGAACTTCGAAGCGGAGCGACACCAGTTGTTCGAGGCGCCAGCGGATCTCATCTCCAGTGAGGTTGAGGGTCTGGTAAAGGCGTGCGATCTTGGCGGCCTTCTCCAGCGATGGGGGGCGCTTTTCCAGGCGGCCAACCGCGTTCTCGTCGAGGTAGCGCCTGATGGTGATTCTGGCGAGAGCGAGCCTTCCTTCTTGTGTGTCGTAGCCAGCGAGGGGCGGCCAATTAGCCCTGGTTGTGAATGGATCTGGCCTCACCTCCCCGCCGGATACGAAGACGCGCGGGAGGTGGCCGCCCGCGTAGTAGGAGATCTGGCGCACCATCGTGGCGAGGGTTTTGGAGTTCTCGCCCGCCCTTATCTCCACCCACCGGCGCACGGTGCCTGAATAGAGCCGCTCCAGAGCCCGCCAGGTGGCGTCCCCCCGGAGATCCAACTCCCCAGGCCGCTCCATCGCCACCAGAACCTCGACCTCAGGCAGCCGCGCCAGATGCGCCCCACGAATCGCCTTCAGGAAAGCCTCGAATTCTTCGTCGACGATTCCAGAGAGATAGCGACGGCGCTCGGCGGGGAGCACGTACATGAGGCGGCTTTTGATCCTGCGTTCCCTGCCTTCCGCCGCCTTGAGACGATCTATGGCCTCGTACAGCTCGCGCCGCCGCCGGTAGACCAGCTCCGTGAGGCGTTCGACCTCGGGGTCCGTGGCGAAGCTCTCGGACCAGGCGTCGTCCCGCTCGGCGCACACGGCTTCGTGGGTATTCTCGGCCCGAACCACTGC
>JACDAR010000111.1 GCA_013695335.1 Rubrobacter sp. | reverse complement strand
CGTGGGATGCGTCCGGGTCCGCGTCCGGCGCACGACATCGGGATCTGGGTCGGGGGCTACGGACCCAGGATGCTCGACCTGACAGGTAGGCTCGCCGACGGCTGGCTCCCCTCCCTTGGACGCCTCGATCCGGCTCGCCTCCCCGAGATGCAGCGCCGGGTGGACGATGCGGCGTCGGGGGCCGGTCGTGAGCCTTCTGAGATTCGCCGCGCCCTGAACGTGTCTGGCAGCATAGGCCCGGAAGGAGATGGTCCCCTGGAAGGCCCAGTCTCGAAGTGGGTCGAGCAACTATCGCGTCTCGTACTGGAGATCGGGATCGACACGTTCATCTTCTGGCCATCGGGGGATCAAAAACATCAGGTCGAACTATTCGCTGGCGAGGTAGCCCCCGCCGTGCGTGAAACGGTGGAGAAGGAACGTGGCGGGGGCGCGGCTTCGCAATAACGCCCCTATGTAGATACACTTGTGGCGGGACGTGAAAACTGGAAAGGAGCGGGCGTGGGGCGAGACATAACGCGGGAAGCGTTGAAGGAGAAGATGGACCGCGGGGACGACTTCGTGCTCGTGGACGCGCTCTCCCACCAGCACTACGAGAGCAGCCACCTGCCAGGGGCCGTCAACCTGCCTTACGAGCTGGTGGACAAGGCTGAAACCATGCTCCCCGACAGGCAAACCGAGATCGTCGTTTATTGCATGGGCCTCGACTGCGCCACCTCGAAGGAAGAAGCCAGCGAGTTGGGGAAGATGGGCTACGAGAACGTGCGTCACTACGTCGGGGGGAAACAGGACTGGCTCCAGGCAGGACTCCCCGTCGAGGGTCGGCACGGAACCCACACCCGCATCAGCCCGGCATAGGAGACCCCGAAGTGCCGCATCACCCAGATGTGCGCCTGAGAGGACGGCTTGGCCGGGCGGGATGAGCCAACGTCTGGCCGCAATGCGCTCCGGCGCGCGCTGTCTTTCCTGACCTCGTACAAACGGGAGAGCATCGGGGCCGCCCTGGCATTGATGCTGGTCTCCGGGGCTAACCTTCTCGCCCCTCTCCTCGTCGGTCGGGCCATCGACGACGGCATCGCGCCCCGCAAGGCCGACGTCATCCTCATGGTCGTTGCGGGGCTGGTCGGGGTGGCGCTGGCTCGGGGGCTTTTTACTTTCTTGCAGGGATACCTGGCGGAGAGGGCTTCGCAGGGGGTTGCGTATGATCTGCGGGACGCCCTGTTCGAGCGGATAGAGCGGCTGTCTTTCAGCTACTACGACAGGGTGCAGACTGGTCAGCTCGTCCAGCGCATCACCAACGACGTGGAGCAAATCCGGAGCTTCGCAGGTTCAGGCGTAGTCCAGCTCGCGAACGCGGTGGTCATGCTCCTCGGGGCTGCGGCACTCCTCTTTTACCTGGACCCGCACCTCGCGCTAGTGGCGATGGCCGTGGTGCCCCTGATCGCACTTCTCATCATCCGCTTCGTGCTGCTGATCCGTCCGCTCTTCCAGGGTGTTCAGCAGACGCTCGGACAACTCAACAGCGTGCTTCAAGAAGACCTCTCTGGAGTCCGTGTGATCCGGGCCTTCGCCCGCGAGGATTACGAAACCGCCCGCTACGGCGCGGTGAACGAGGATCTTCTCTCCCGCAACCTCCAGACCACGCGCGTGTTCTCGAACAACTTCCCCTTCGTGTTCCTGCTCGCCAACCTCGGCACGCTCGCCATCATCTGGTTCGGCGGGTGGCAGGTCATAAATGACAGGTTGTCCATAGGGGAGCTCGTGGCATTCAACACGCTGCTCGGGTTCATGCTGTTCCCGATCCTGACTATAGGCTTCCTCTCAGCGAGCATCTCACGCGCCGGGGCTTCGGCCACGCGGGTCTTCGAGATCCTGGACGCACCACTCGAAGTCACTGACAAACCGGACGCATCTCCCCTGCCCCCCATCCACTGCCGCGTCGAGTTCGATGACGTTTCGTTCAGGTATCCTGGGAGTGAGCGCGAGATCCTGAGCAAAATTAGCTTCGTCGCCGAGCCGGGTCAGACCGTGGCGATACTCGGCACCACCGGCTCGGGCAAATCCACGCTCGTCAACCTTCTCCCCCGCTTCTACGACGTGACGGACGGCGCGGTCAGGCTCGACGGCCACGACGTGCGGGACGTGACGCTATCTTCGCTCCGGTCCCAGATCGGGATAGTCCTCCAGGAAGCCCGCCTGTTCTCCGGCACGGTGCGCGACAACATCGCCTTCGGAAAGCCGGACGCCACAGACGATGAGGTGCGGGCGGCGGCCGACGCCGCGCAGGCCGGGGTTTTCGTGCGGGATCTCCCGAATGGATACGAAACGGTTATCGGAGAGCGGGGCGTCGGGCTCTCCGGCGGACAGCGACAGAGGATCGCCATAGCCCGCGCCCTGCTCGTGGACCCGCACCTGCTCATCCTGGACGACAGCACCTCGGCGGTCGATGCCGAGACCGAGGCGGCCATCCAGGAGACGCTCGACAGCCTGATGCGCGAGAAACACCGAACCGTGTTCGTCATCGCCCAGAGAATCTCCACGGTACGCGACGCCGACCTGATCCTCATCGTGGACAACGGCGCCATCGCGGCGATGGGTACGCACGAAGAACTGCGGAGCGGCAGCGAACTGTACAACGAGATCCTTGGTTCCCAACTCGTCTCTTCCGAGGCGCCGGTATGAACGACACGAAACCCCGGTGACCATCCTCTTCGCCACAGGCTCAATGGCCTGGGCTCGCTGCTCGGGGTGGGCGCCGGCGGCTGAGATACAAAGGAGACCCAATGAGTGACGCTTTCGACAACGAAGTCCTTCAGCTTCTCCACGAGACATACGAGGTTCGCATCGAGACGCGGCGGGGAGACGACGCCCCCGAACACCGTACGATCATCTGGGTCATGGTCGTTGACGGCGAAGTCTTCGTGCGTTCGGTGCGCGGCCCAGAAGGACGCTGGTACCGTGAGATATCCGCGAACCCCGAAGGCGCGCTGCACGTTGGCGACCAACGTATCCCGGTACATGCCGACCACGCGACCGACGACTCGACGGTGGAGTCCGTCAGCCAGGCCATACAGAGCAAGTACGGTGAGAGATGGCCTGGTCCGACCGCCGGGATGGTGCGTGAAGAAGTTTTGCCGACGACGTTGAAGCTCTCGCCGATCGGATGATCCCGGATGCCCCGGTTCGTGATCCAGGAGCACTACGCCAGGAGCGACCACTTCGACCTGCGCCTCGAAAGGGACGGCGTTCTCGTCTCCTTGGCAGTCCCGAAAGGCATGCCTGAGGACACAAGGAAAAACCGGCTAGCCATGCGCGTTGACGACCACGACCTTTCGCACCTCGATCTGGTGGACGATACGCCGGTCGAGAACGTGCC
>JACDAR010000107.1 GCA_013695335.1 Rubrobacter sp. | reverse complement strand
CCGCCGAGCCACGCCACCGGGCGCCAGCGGCGCGACGGCGGCTGTCCGTCCGGGAAGAGCAGGGGCAGGAACACCAGGATCAAGCCGAGCCCCGGAGCCCAGATCCACTGATCGAGCCAGGCCACTTCCGCCCCGAGTGGTAGCGAGCCGGGCTGCGTGAGCAGGGCGTAGGTCGCGTACTCGTACCCCGAGATGGAGAGCCCCTGGAAAAGGGCGGCGGCGCAGAAGATCCACCCGATGGGGTTCTCGGGCCGTTGCGAGGCTACTAGCGCCCCGACCACCGCAAACGTCACAACCAGTATCGCGATGGTGACTATGCCCTCGTCCACGAAGATCTCGCGCGCCGTGCGCCCGTTCAAGAGACCGAGGATCGGGCCGGTCACGGCCAGCGTCACGCACAAAAGGCACAGGGACCACGCGAGCGGCGCAGCGGCGCGGGCGAAAGAGCGGGCGGTGTTGTGGTTGTCGGCCATCAGCTACCGGCCCCCGGCTCCCTCAGCCACAACGAGGCGTGCTCCGGTTGAACCGTCTCGCGCACCACGGAGACCAGGTCTTCGTTCAGCCGCCCCAGGTCCGTCTCGTCGCGCAGCCTCGAAGAGAAGTCGGCCAACACCTGTGCCGCGTCGTACTTCTTGCGGTAGAAGCGCCGGTCCACGAAGTTTTGTATGCGCCTCCGCAAGGGGCCGAAGAGCGCGGCTATCGTCAGGGTCGAGGCGACGATCACGAGCTGAGACGATTGGCCGGTGAAGCCGAAGATGAGCCCCCTGAGCAGCGCCACGCTCCCGAGGTACACCAGCGCCAGGGAGACCGTGAGCGTGCCGTAGACGAGGGTGCGGTTGATGATGCGGTCTATGTCGTAGAGGCGGTATTTGAGGATCGCGACGCTGGCGGAGACGGGGAGGCTGAGAAAGCCGAGCGTCCAGGCGAGGCGGCCGAGCATCTCGTAGGCCGCCGGGGAGATCACGCTGAGGAGCAGGGGCGTCGGGAGCACCACTGTGGCGGCGTAGGTGAACCACTTGAGTTGCAGCCGCTCCTCGCCGCGGGAACGATAGAACCGCAGGATCAGGGAGAGACCCACCGCGACCATGCAGGCGAGAAGCATGAACCCTCCGGCGGCCAGTACCGGTTCGGGCGGCATCGCTCCCTCGACACCAAACGGGTTACTGGCGGAGGGAAATTCCGCGAATGGCCCAGGGCTCAACGCAGCGATGACCAGAGAGACCGCGAGGAACGTCCCGATGGCCCAGGCCACCGGTCGCCAGCGGCGCGAGAGCAGCCTCCCATCGGGGAACAGCCATATGAGGAACAATATGCAGCCCACGAACGAATTCTGTGCCAGGGTGGCGAACCACACCGCGAGAGCGCCTCCGGGCAGCAGGGGACCGTCCGGGGCGAGCGCCACGGTCGCGTACTGCCCGGAGAACATCAGCACGCCTTCGAGAACGCCGGAGGCGAGGAAGATCCAACCCATGACGTTGCCGGGACGCCGGGAGGCGATCAGGACACCCAAAGTGGCGAAGGTCGGGGTGATGATCGCCGACGTGACCTCGTAGAGAGGGGCCTCCGAACGGTTCGCCAAACCCAGGACGAGCGCGCCCACCACTAGCGAGATCGCCACCACCCACAACGCCCGTGCAACGTTACGTGCCTTCATCTCCGCTCCCTCGGTTCCCGAAGCCACAGCGAGACGTGCGCAGGTTGCACCGTCTCCCGCGCGACCGTCACCAGGTCATCGCTCAAGGTTTCGAGGTCCGTCTCTTCCCGCAGCCTCGCCGAGAAGCTTTCCAGCGTCTTCGCCGCATCATACTTCTTGCGATAGAAACGCCGGTCTATGAAAGACTGGATACCGCTTCGCAGGGGGCTGAACAGTGCGGCTATGGTCAGCGTCGAGGCTACGATGGCGAGCTGATTGCCACCTCCCACTAGCGCAGACAGGAGCCGCTGCAAACCCGCTACAGCGCCAAAGTACACCAACGCCAGCAGCACCGTCAGGACGCCGTAGACGAGCGTGCGGTTGATGATGACGTCTATGTCGTAGAGCCGATGTTTGAGGATCGCAATACCTACCGCCACCGGGAGCCCGAGGAGAGGAACGATGAACACTAGAGAATCTATCTTCGTCAGCCCCGCCAGACCCAGCAAGAACCAGGACGTGAACAACACGAGCATAACGAAAACCGCGTAGGCGAACCACTTTAGTTGCTGACGCTCCTCGCCGACAGACCTGCGGAACCGGAAGATTACAGCCAGGCCGCCAGCGAGCAGCACAAGGGGAGAGGTGAGGTTGGCGATCTCACTGAACAAGCTCATGGATCTCAGGTCCAACCCCATCGGATTGTCCGCCGACATCAGCCGGAGGTCGTTGGATACCGGCGAGAGCCAGATAGCGAGAGTAAAGAACGCCACGTATCCTGCGCTCCCCCACAGGACCGGACGCCATCGCGGCGAAGGCAGCTGTCCGTCAGGAAAGAGCAGGAGCAAGAACGAGACGATCAAGAACCAGCCTAAGCCGCGGGCCCACCCCCCGAACCACGCGGCCCAGTCTACGACGGGTGGCGTTCCGGCCTCGACTGCCAGCAAGTGTACGCCATATTGAAGGGAGAGCTCTCCGAGGGCCCAGATCAGGGCACCAGAGCAGAAGAGCCAGCCTATCGCATTGCCGGGACGGTTTGAAGAGACGAGCACGCCAACGGTCGAGAAAGAAAGGATGAGCAGTACTTCGAGGGTCGTGCTCAAGGATGCGGAAGGGTCGTCGAGGAAGGTGAGGAATAACTTGATCGCCAGGGCAAGCACGGTCAGCGCCAGCGAACTCCATGGAAGCCAGGTAATTACGCTGCGTCTCACGCTCGGTCCTTCGGGAGCCGCAACCACAGGCTGACATGATTCGGACGCATGGTATCGTGGACTACCGAGACCAAATCATCGGCGTCGAATTTCTTGTGATAGAAGAGTCGGTTGATAAACGACTGGATGCGCCGCCTCAACAGGTTCAAAAGCGCGGCGATGGAGGCGGGCGCCAGTGTGAGCAGCATCAACCTGAACAGGGACCAGGCCAGCCAGTAGTAGAAGCCGTCAGGCATCCCGCCTTCTCCCCTCGTAAGAGACGGGGTCCCGGAGCCACAACTCGACGTGCTCCGGCTGCACCGTCTCCCGCAC
>JACDAR010000104.1 GCA_013695335.1 Rubrobacter sp. | reverse complement strand
TTCGGGCCGAGGGCCTCTCTGGCTTTGGCGATGGCCTCGTCCTCCTGCCCGAGGTGTACCCCGTCGGCGCCGGAGAGGCGGGCGAGCTCCACGTCGTCGTTCACGGTGAAGAGGGCGCCGCCGCGGACGCAGATCCGGCGCAGCTCCTCGGCCAGCTCCAGGAGTTCCTCCCTCGCTTCGCGCCCCTTCGCGGCGCGCTTCTCCCTGAGTTGCACCACGTCCACCCCGCCGCGGACCGCGGCCTCGACCCGGGCGGCGAGGTCCGGGCGGGGGTCGGTGACCAGGAGCAGCCGCGCCCCTCTTATGGCCTGCCGAGGCATGGCCTCCCGAGGCTTCGCCGCCCTCCGCGGTGGCGTGCTATCGATCATGGGCGAGCTCCCGGACCCTTATCCCGCCGCCGAGCCGGTCCGGGTCCGCGGACAGCTCTGCGAGGGCGTCGAGCAGCCTGGGCTCGAAGGTACCTGGGCCTCCCGCCCCTTCGGCGGCGATCTCGCCTGCGAGCCCGAAGAGGGCCAGGGCGCCGGCCACGGTCTCCGCGTCCGCGCCTCCGACGGCGGCGAAGCATCCGACCACGGACGTCGAGGCGCAGCCGCTCCCGACGATGCGTCCCATGAGGGGGTGCCCGTTTTCGACCGCGAGCGTGCTGGCGCCATCGCTCACGTAGTCGGTCTCGCCGGTGGCGGCGACCGTGACGCCCAAAGTGCCCGCGGCCTTCTCGGCGGCCTCTCTCGCGTCGCCCGAGAGGCTCTCGACGCCGCGCACCTCGGCGGAGAGCCCGGCGAGGGTGGCGACCTCCCCGGCGTTGCCGCAGACGGCAGAGACCTCAAGCTCCGAGAGAAGACGCTCCGCCGTCTTAGTGCGCAGCGAGGTAGCCCCGGCGCCCACCGGGTCCAAGACCACGGGTATGCCGCGCTCGTTGGCCCTCTCGCCGGCGAGGAGCATGGCATCTATCTGGCCGGGGTCGAGCGTGCCGATGTTCAAGACGAGGGCCGAGGCGAGAGAGGCCATCTCCCCGACCTCCTCGCGGGCGTGGGCCATGACCGGGAGTGAACCCGTAGAGAGGGTCACGTTCGCTACCAGGTTGACCGTGACGTAGTTGGTTATGTGGTGGACGAGTGGGCGTTCTTCTCCGATCCTGCGCAGAACTTCTGCGGCGTTCATACCTGTACTCCTTTCAGGGCTGAACCGAGGGCGTGGACCGGCCCCGCGCCGGCTCCGATCTCCGACAGGCCGCAGCGCACCGCCTCGGAGGCAATTGCGCGCGCCCGCCGGGCGGCCTCCGACGGGCCGAAGCCCAAAGCCAGAAAGCTCGCCAGCGACGAGGAGTGGGTGCAGCCGGCCCCGTGGGTAGCGTCCGAATCGTAGACCGGGCCTTCGATCCTCTCGAACCGCTCCCCGTCGTAGAGGAGGTCCGCTCCGCTCTTGGTGTGGCCGCCGGTGATCACCACGGCGCCGGGACCGAGGGCGTGGAGCGTCACGGCGCAGTCCTCGATCCTCTCCTCGTCAACCTCCTCGCCCACGAGGGCGAACGCCTCGTTCACGTTCGGCGTGATGGCGGTCGCGAGCGGGAAGAGATCGTTCTTGTAGGTGTCGATAGCCTCGGGTTCGAGGAGCGATGCCCCGCTCTCGGCGACCATCACGGGATCCACGACCAGGTTCGGGAGCCCGAGGCGCCCCAGGGCTTCGGCGACGGCGGAGATGATCGGGGCGTTGAACAGCATCCCGGTCTTGACGGCGTCGGCCCCTATGTCCTCTACTACCGCCTCGATCTGGGCCACAGCTACCCGCGGCGGGAAGGGGTAGATGTCGGTCACGCCGACGGTGTTCTGGGCCGTCGTGGCAACGATGGCTGTGGTCCCGTAGACGCCGCAGCGCAAAAACGCCTTGAGGTCGGCCTGGATGCCCGCCCCCGCTCCAGAATCGCTCGTGGCTATGCTTATCACCCGTTTCATGGATCTCCCTCTCTAAGACAGGCGCTTCTAGGGCATCACCAGTCCGCCGTCGCACGTGATGTACTGGCCGGTCACGAAGTCCGACCACGGCGAGGCGAACATGAGGACGGCCTGACCCAGATCCTCGGGGGTGCCGAGGCGCCTCAAGGGCGTGGAGGACGCGACCAGCTGGCGGACCTCTTCGGTGGTGGGAGCGCTCGCGTCCGTCTCGTCGATGAGACCACCCGCGATCATGTTTACGGTTATGTTGTGCGGGCCGAGCTCGGCGGCCAGGTTGCGGGAGAAACCCAGGAACGCGCTCTTGGCCGTGGTGTAGTCGTGGTAGGCGACGACGGGGTTGTTTATGAGGTTGGAGAGGATGCTTACGATCCTGCCGCCTCCCCTCTCGACCATGCCGGGCACGACGGCCTGGCAGCAATACAACGCGCCCCTGAGGGCCCCGAGCTGGTGGAGGTAGTCCCCCCATCCCACCTTACCGAAGTCCTTACGCCCGGCGGGATCGAACCTGTAATCGGGGAGGGCGTTGTTGACCAGCACATCGACGGGGCCGAAGGTCTCGACCGTGTTGCGGACCATCCCGTGGACCGCCTCTTCGTCGGTGATGTCCGCCCCGTAAGGGATCGCTTTTCCGCTCTCGCCTCGGATCGATCGCGCGACTTCTTCAGCCTTGTCCGCGCTCTTGAGGTAGTTCACTACCACCGCTGCGCCCTCTTGCGCTAGGGACCTAGCGATAGCCGCGCCGACGCCGCGACTGCCGCCCGTGACCAGGGCGACCTTGCCTTCCAACACACCCACGTTGTCTGCCTCCCTCCGCCGGCATTACCCGGATCAGGTTCAAGGGGTCGGCGCACCTTAGCGCCCTCTCAGCTCCCTCGTGCGGAAGCTCCCCCATAACAGTGCAACCTAGTTTAGCGGAGCCGCGTCTTCGCCGCTCTTCCACCGAAGTTCTCAACCATAAGAGCACCGAATTCTGAGAACCCACTCAAGCCGAAGTTCGCAGAACTTGGTACAGGCGAAACTCCGAAAATCCCGACGAGGCGAAGTTCCTAGAAATTGGTCTTTCACGCTGTCGCTGTTGGGTGGATGGCCCTGGTCTCGGCAGTTTAGGGCTCAGGATCTCCCCGCTCATGCCCGCTCCCGAAGCGCTTGTGCCAAATGTGGTGTATGTTCCGCGGCACACCCCCACAGGGTCCGTTCCGCCAAACCCGCCACCAACGCGGGGGTGGCAAGCGGCGCCTCCTCCCGTACAAACAGGACCAGGGAACCCCAACAGGCCCGCCGCAGAGCCAAAGACGGCGGCAGAAAGGCAAGGGCATGAACAAGACGGAGCTCATCGAAAGGATCGCCGAGGAGGCCGACGTGCCCACTAGCGAGGCCCACAAGCACTTCGAGGCCTTCGAGCGGGTGGTGACCGAAACGCTCAAAGGCGGCGAGGAGGTCAGGATCACGGGCTTCGGGAAGTTCTCCGTGCGGGAGCGCAAGGCCAGGGAGGGGAGGAACCCCCAGACCGGGGAGAAGATGCAGATCGCGGCTTCGAAGGTTCCCTCGTTCAGCGCGGGCAACGCCCTTAAGGGGGCCATCTAGGGGCCCTACCCCGCGAGGGTGACTTTTCGGACCGGGGTCCTGGCTACGAGCAGGGGCCCGATCCTTTTCGTTGTTAGAACGTCGCGCTGGCCAGTCGGTGACAAGCGCAGCAAAAGAAATTTCAGTAACAAAAACGCGCTGTGATTCGTGGGAAGGAGGGCCTCTTGACCGAGGCGACGACGAAGCCGGGACCGTGCCAGGTGTGGAGCAAGACGGAGAGTCCCTGCCCCCGTCTGGCGGTGGTGGGGGAATTGCCAGCACCGGGATCACGCCGGCTGCAACTCGCCGCTGCCGTGCGTGAAGACGAAGTAGATCATCGTCAACGCGAGGTACAGCAACCCACCCAGCATCGCCGCCCATCCGCTCCACCGCATCAAGCTCGACGGCACAGGTATCCTCCCGGCCGGTTCTCTTCTGGCGAACCCATTTTGGCATCTGGCGAAGCCCGGAGCCTCCCCCGGATGAGGCGACCTCGCCCGACCAGTGCGTGAGGATCTACTTCGACTACGACGAGGCGCTCGAAAAGACGATTGTGGGCTGGGTGGGGGCGCACCCGTGAGCCGCGCCCGGGGCACCGCGGTGAGACCCGAAAACCCCGCAAGGACGCCGATCTGACCCATACGGAAAAGCCGAACTTCGCAAAATTGGCCTTCTCCGCAACTGGCGTCCGGCCCCCTGCAAGGCTACTCACCGCGGAGACCGAGATCGGGCGGCGATGGGGGAGCCCGAGCTTCGTGTTTGGCCCACGCCACTGGTGGTACGTATCTGCCAGATGGCAGTGCAAGCGGCCACGAAGAAAGGAGCGGTTGAGCCTATGTGCTACACGCGCAGGGACCGAGGCTTCCAGGAGGAGGCCCGCAGGCTACGGGCCGAAGAGGACCGGCGAAGGAGGACGGATCCCGAGAGGCGTCCTTCCGAAGATCGCCGGGAAGACAAGACGCTGACCGAGAAAGCCAAGGAGATGGTCGGCGCGAGGTAGGTCGACACGAGGAACCTTTCAATCGGGGCCCCCGGCATATCCGGGGGCCCTTTTGCGCTCGGAGCGACGCCGCACGCCGCGCGTCGTTGGGTGGGTAGGTTCCATCTTGCCCCCTGACGCATCGTTCCCGTTGCGTCCTCCTTGGTCTACGCGCGGATGGTCGATCCCCATCACCGGCGGTTCGTCCCGCGGATTTCTTGCGAAACACCGAAGCCTGGGCTCGTGTATGCGGCCTTCTTAAAGGCTCAGTGCCTATCGAGTTTCTTCGCGATGTCTTTGTGGTCGAGCCGGTAGCAGATCGAACGTCCGTGCGGGCACGTGGCCGGGTAGCGGCTGCCCAACCACTCCTTGATCAGCGCCTCCATCTCCGGGTGGGAGAGCCTGTCTCCGAGCTTTACCGCCGA
>JACDAR010000074.1 GCA_013695335.1 Rubrobacter sp. | reverse complement strand
GAGGGGCTGCATCTCCAGGTGTCGTTCGTTCAGCATCTTTGCCTCGCTCATGGCTTCAGGTTGCAGGTGTCAGGGTTTCCATTTGATACAGAATCGGGTTGAGGACTTCGCGTCTTGTCCTGTGCGGAGGTCGAAAAACGAAATCCCGACTACCGAAGCGAAGCGCCTCCCGACTCCCGGATCACACCGTCAAGTCCATCCAGGTGGTCTTGAGTTGCTCGTACTGGTCGAGGGCGTGGAGGGACTTGTCCCGGCCGTTGCCCGATTCTCCGAAGCCACCGAACGGCACGGTGACGTCGCTGGCGTCGAAGCAGTTGATCCAGACGGTCCCCGCGCGCAGGGCCTTCGCGACGCGGTGCGCCTTGCCCGCGTCCCTGGTCCACACCGAGGCGGCGAGACCATAGCTCGTGGCGTTTGCGATGGCCACGGCCTCCGCCTCGTCTTTGTATTCGATCACGCTGAGCACGGGACCGAAGATCTCCTCGTTTGCCACCCGCATCTTCTGCGTGACGCCCTCGAATACCGTTGGCTCCACGTAGAATCCACCGCTCTCAGCCAATGCCTGTCCGCCGCCAACGGCGACAGTCGCCCCTTCTTCCCTCCCCACGTCCAAGTAGCCGAGCACCCGCTCCATCTGCCGCCCATCCACGATGGTTCCGAGCTTCGTAGCCGGGTCGAGGGGATCTCCGGGCGGCGTCTCACCGGCGAGGGCGACCACGCGTTCGAGCAGTTCGTCGCTGACTTTTCGATCCACCACGACGCGGGAACCGGCGTGGCAGGTCTGGCCCGCATTGTAGAAGATGCTTGAGGCTATGCTCGCTGCTGCGGCGTCGAGGTCAGGTACGTCGGCCATGACGACCTGCGGGCTCTTGCCCCCGCACTCCAGAGAGACGCTCTTCATGTTCGAATCGCCCGCGTAGCGCAGGAAAGCCTTGCCGACCTCGGTCGAGCCGGTAAAGGTGACCTTGTCCACGTTCGTGTGCCGTCCCAGCGCGGCGCCAGCCTCCTCTCCGAAGCCAGGCACCACGTTCAGCACGCCGTCCGGCACGCCCGCCTCGGCCGCCAGCTCCGCAACCACGAGCGCGGAGAGCGGCGATTGCTCTGCGGGTTTCAGCACCACGGAGTTGCCTGTTGCAAGCGCGGGCGCCACCTTCCATGCTGTGAGGATAAGCGGGTAGTTCCACGGCACAACCGCCCCGACGACGCCGAAAGGCTCGCGGGTGATCGTCGCCAGCGAGTCCGGTCCCGTCGGCGCGACCTCCCCGTAGCGTTTGTCTATCGCCTCCGCGTACCACCGGAAGTACGAGGCAGCGGCTGGAACGTCCACGGCGAGAGTATCGGAGATCGGCTTTCCAACGTCCAGGGTTTCGAGGAGCGCGAGGTCTTCCAGATGGTCTTCGATCAGAGCTGCGAGGCGCAGGAGAATCTCTTTTCTCTCGGCCGGGGCCTTCTTCGACCACCACCCGTCCTCGAAAGCCTCGCGGGCCGCGCGTACAGCCAGGTCAACGTCCTCGGGGCCACAGCGGGCTACCTCGGCGAGCACTCTCCCATCGCGCGGGCAAATCGTCTCGAATCGTTCACCAGATACAGCGTCTGTGAAGCGGCCCCCGATCCAGGCCCGCGTGCGCGGCTCGACTCGCCTGGCGCGATTCTCCCATTCGGAAGCTGTGACTTTATGGCCTTCGGATATGCTCATGAAGTTCTCCAATCGGTGGTCCTGATCCCCAAGAACCGCAGGGTATCAGAAGGCGTCCACCTCGAGGGAGCGAAGCGCGTCTTCATCAAGCACGACGCCTAGACCGGGACTGTCTGGAACGGCCAGGCAGCCGTCTGCGTCTATCCTCAACGGCTCCGCCAGCATGAAGTCCCGCCGCTCGGGGGTCCAGCCTGGCGGGTCGTAGGGGAACTCCAGGTACGGGCCGCCGCCGACCCCGGACGCGACGTGCAGGTTGGCGAGCAGGCCGATTCCGTTGGTCCAGGTATGCGGCGTGAAGTGCCGGTTGCGCTGCATCGCGAGTTCGGCCATCAGTCGGCAGCGTGACATCCCCAAAGAGAGCACCACGTCCGGCTGGTATACGTCGAGGGTACCCGCGTCCAGGCATGCCAGAAGCTCCGTCAGGGCCGGGGACATCTCGCCGCCCGCGATCCTCACGCCCGCGCAGCGCAAGTCCCTGAGACCCTCCAGATCCGAGAGCGGAAGTGGCTCCTCCAGCCAGAATACGTCGAGCTCGCGCAGACGCTCCGCTATACGCCGCGCCTCCATCCCGTCAATGCTCCGGGACGGGTCACCGGCCATGCGCCACGCCTGATTGAGGTCCACCATGATCTCCATCGAACCCCCGACCGCGTCCCGCACGGCCGCGACGGTCGCGATGCCTTCGTCCAATCGGCGCGGGTCAACCCTGAGCTTGAGCGCCCGAAAACCTTCCTCCCGCATAAGGAGCGCGGACTCGGCCCGCTCTTCTGGCGGCTTCAGTTCTCCGCACGAGGCGTAGACGGGGAGCCGCTTCCCGGCGCCCCCAAAGAGCGCCGCGACCGGCTGTCCGCAGACCTGACCGAAGATATCCCAGAGCGCCGCTTCGAGCGGCCAGTACCGGCCGGCGTGGAAGTCCAGTGTCTCCAGCACCCGGACGTGACGGGCTATAGCCAGCGGGTCCTCGCCCACGAACAGGTGTTCGTAGCCCGAAAAGCCACGCATATCGTCCCCCGAGCCGACGCCGGTGACGCCTTCATCGGTATCCACGAAGACGAGGGTGGCGTCGAAGACGGCCCGCGGCGTCGGGTCCCAGGCGGCATGAAACGGCGGTTCGAGTCTGCTTCTGGGGCGTTTGATCCTTATCCCTGTGATCTTCATTCGCTGGCCCGCTTCCTTCGGCAAGAACGTTCGTAACACGCGAACGCCCCGGCGGATCGGGAGATTCCCTGGTTCGCCGAGGCGTTCGGATTTCGTGGATTTGGCCAGACTAGTCTAGCCTACGAATCCTTCTTTCTCCAGCCATTGCTGGGCCACATCCTCGTAGGGTATGCCCTCAACGTCGGCCTGAGCATTCAACTTCTGCATCGTATTGGTGTCCAGAGCCTTCGCTATCGGCGTGAAGATCTTGTCGAGTTGCTTGCCGTACTGCTTGTAGGTGCTCTTCTTGACCTCCAGGGCCGGGTTGTAGATCGGGAAGAAGCTCTTGTCGTCTTCGAGAGGCACGAGACCGAGGCCCGCGATACGCCCGTCGGTGGTGAACACCTCGCCGAAGTTGCACGGTTCGCCCTTGTCGGTGCGATCGTAGACCACGCCGACGTCAAACAGGGATATGTTTTCCTGCGGAAACTCGTAGCCGTACGCTTTCGCCATGCCGGGCAACCCATCGTCGCGCGAGCGGAACTCACTCTCGATGCACACGGTCGCCTC
>JACDAR010000062.1 GCA_013695335.1 Rubrobacter sp. | reverse complement strand
TGACTGCGCCCTCGGATGCGGAGGACACCAGCGCCGCGTACTTGGCCATCACGCCCGTGGCGAAGAGTGGTTGGGGATCCTTCCAGTCATTGAGGCGGTCTTCGATCTCATCGTTCGTCAGGTCGGCGCTCAGGGTGCGGCCCGCGATGTCGAAGGTGATGGTGTCGCCGGCGCGCAGGGCGGCTATCGGGCCACGATGCGCGGCTTCGGGGGCAACGTGGCCGGCCATCAGGCCGCGGGTCGCGCCGGAGAAGCGACCGTCGGTTATGAGGGCTACCGATTCACCGAGGCCCTGCCCGACGATGGCGGCTGTGACGCCTAGCATCTCGCGCATTCCGGGGCCGCCTTTCGGGCCTTCGTTCCGGATTACAACCACATCCCCAGCGACCACGCGCTCGGCCTGCACCGCCTCCATGGCATCCTCCTCTGAATCGAAGACGCGGGCAGGCCCCGTGTGATCCAGACGCGTGTATCCGGCAACCTTGACAACACAGCCCTCCGGCGCAAGGTTGCCTTTGAGGATGACGAGCCCACCCGAATCGCGCAGCGGACTCTCGACCGGAACCACCACCTCCTGCCCAGGCGTCTCCTCAGCGGACTCGACTTCATCGGCGAGGCACTTACCCGTCACGGTGATCTGGGCTCCATCAAGAAGGTCAGCGTCTAGCAGACGTTTGCCAAACAGGCGGGTTCCGCCCGCCCTGTCGAGATCAACGGCTGTGAAGCGCCCGCCTGGCTTGAGGTCGGCGATGATGGGCGTGCGCGAGCTAACGCGGTCGAAGTCGTCTATGTCGAGCGTGATGCCCGCCTCGCGGGCGATGGCGAGCAGGTGCAGAACCAGGTTGGTGGAGCCGCCGCTTGCGGCGCCGGCGGCTATGGCGTTCTCGAATGATGTCCGGGTGAGGATCCTATCCGGGCCCATTCCGTTTTCGAGAAGCTTCATCACGAGCCTGCCCGCCGCCACGCATTCTTCGTCTTTGCGACCGTCGAGGGCTGGTGGGCTGGCCGAACCCATCGGGGAGAGGCCGAGAAACTCGAGCACCATCGCCATGGTGTTCGCGGTGAACTGGCCGCCGCACGCGCCAGCTCCGGGGCAGGCGTGGTGTTCGATGTCAGAAAGGTCCGCGTCGGACATCTTGCCAGCCGCGTTCGCGCCCACTGCCTCGAACACGTCCTGAATCGTCACGTCACGGTTCTGAAAGCGGCCCGGCGCTATGGAGCCTGAGTAGACGATCAGACCCGGTATACCAAGCCTGACGTGGGCCATCGCAGCCGCTGGAAGCGTCTTGTCGCAGCCGACGAGCGTGACTATAGCGTCGAACATGTGCCCGCGCCCGACGAGCTCGATGGAGTCCGCTATCACCTCGCGCGAAACGAGCGAGGTCTTCATCCCCTGTGTGCCCATGGTGATGCCGTCCGAGATGGAGATTGTGTTCAGCTCCATCGGGGTGCCGCCCGCTTCGCGCACGCCTTCTTTGACCTTTTTGGCCAGCCTGCGGTGGTTGTAGTTGCACGGCATCGTCTCGATCCAGGAGTGCGCCACCCCGACTATGGGCTTGTGCAGATCCTCCTCCGAATATCCCATCCCGAGGAGGTAGGATCTCGCTGGCGCCCGGTCGCGGCCCTCGAGGATGGTGCGGCTTTTGTGCCTGGTGTCCGTAGTCTGCATTAGCCCTCCCACGATGTGCGTTTGTCGATACAGAGTATAAGAGAAGCCCATCCCCACACGCTATGACGGAAGCCCCGTGACGGAAAATCCCCACTCAAGGTCGAGTTTCGGGGGATAGAATGAAGACGCTATGGTACCGAAAGATGGGTGGCTGGCATGGAGACCAAGAAGACGCCCCGCAAGGTAAGCGCGGGGGCCAGCATCGGGCATATTCACCTGAAGGTGGCGAACATCGAGCGGGCTTTGGGTTTCTACCGCGACATCCTCGGTTTCGAGGTCACGCAGTGGTACGGGGAGGAGGCTGCATTCCTCTCAGCCGGTGGCTACCATCACCACATCGGTCTGAATACCTGGGAGAGCCTTGGCGCGCCGCCGGCTCCCAGGCGCTCGGCCGGGCTGTTCCACCTCGCCATCCTTTACCCGGAGCGCCGGGATCTCGCCCAGGCCCTGAGATGGCTCGTGGATGCGGATTATCCGATAGACGGGGCTTCGGACCACGGGGTCTCAGAAGCGCTTTACCTGCGTGACCCTGACGGCAACGGCATCGAGCTATACAGGGACAGGCCGCGTGATACGTGGCCCCTGGACCGCGATGGCAAACTGGCGATGGTCACCCGTCCCCTTGATGTGGGTAGCCTCCTCTCCGAGCTGGACGAGCCAGAATCCAGCGGCTGACGTTTCACCGCTAAAAGCGGAAAATTACTCCCTCTGGGCGAATATGGCGACGGCGTTGGCTGCCGCGTCCGACATCTCATCCACGGCTTTGCGGTCCACGTTGCCCACGTCGTCGCAGGCTTCGTGGTAGCAGGGGTCGTATGGCTTGCCAGCTTCGCCGCCGTAGGATTCGGCCTCATCCGCTGATTTCGTGCCCTCTGCGCCGGAGAACAGGCCGCCTGCGGGGATGCCAGCTTCTTCGAACGGCCCGTGATCCGAACGTCCCGTCAGGTTTAGCGTCTCCGTGCTGCCCAGCTTTCTGGCGGCGAAGTAGTCCTCGAAGGCACCCGTCACCTCCCTTGAGCCATAAACGAACCGGACGTGGTTGGGCGAGCCGACCATGTCGAAGTTCAGATACGCGGAGATGTGGTCGAGTTCGGACGCATCCAGCCCTTCGACGTAGTGCTGGGACCCGACCAGGCCAAGTTCCTCCGCCCCCCAGAAGGCGAAACGGACCTCGTTGCGTGGGTGGACGTTCAGCTTGTGCATCTGCTCGGCGATCTCCAGTATCGTGGAGGCGCCGGATCCGTTGTCGTTGATGCCAGGGCCTTCGGACACCGAATCGAGATGCGCGCCAACCATCACCACGTTATCCGCGTCGCCGTTTCGAGTCTCCGCGATGACGTTGGTAGTGGTGCGGCTGCCGGGGAGGTTCCTGGCTGAGACGCGAACCCACGCGTCGCCGTCATGCGATTCTGCAAGCAATTTATTTCCCGCGGACGAGCTCGTTCCCAATACTGGGATGCCCGTGCCAGGCTCGCCGAGAGATCCCGCGAAACTTTCGGAACGCGAGGTTGCGTCGTCGAAGATCAAAGCCGCGGAAGCACCCGCCGCCTCGGCGTTGCGGGCTTTCTGCTCGAACGTACACGCGCCGCGTCGCAGCAACGCCACATCGCCATCGCTGAAACCGCCGAAGTCACCGGCCTCGCAGCCGCTGGACGTGGATCCCGCCTCCGCGTCGACAGGGACGACTCTCCCAGCCGCCGATCCGCTGCCAGAGTACGCCATCGGGACGAAGTCAACGCCTTCTTCGTAGTTCCGGGTTTCAGGGGACGTGAGTCGCAGGTTCGCGCTCTCGATCTCACCGTGATCCGGCAGCCCGAACCGCTGGATGGAGACGTGATAACCGGCATTCTTGAGCGTCCTGGCGACGTATTCCGCCGAGGCGTCGTACCCAGGCGTTCCGGCGGCGCGGCTGCCGCCGTTCTCATCCGCGATGGCCTGCAAGCGGCGCTCGTGCTCCATGATTCCCTGTGGAGAGACTGCTTCGCGCAGTGATGTGGAGATGTTCTTTGTGGCGGTCGATGCTGGTTCGGGTGGAGGTTCCCCCAAAGACAGCGCGAGAAGCGTGCCGCCCAGGATCGCCAGGACGGCGATCAGGCACAGGATCACGATAGTTCGACGGCGCACCGAATCTTTTTAACACAGGCGGGGCGTGCTTCCGGAGAGACGCCCCGCCTGAAAATCCTATGAGGAACCGGCTGGCATGCTCCGGTTCCTGCGCCGCCACCACACCAGCCCGAGGACGATCAGCGGGATGAGCCACCATCCGAAGACGAGGGCCGAGATGCCGACAGTAGCCGCCGCCTGGAGGACGTTCAGAGAGGCGGCCCAGGCGCGGGCCGCGACCGCACCAGGGTCCCAGGTTGGTTTAGGCTCAGGCTTGGGGGCGATGACGGGGGGCTCGATGTGAAGCGTGATCTGGGAGAAATCGCTGCGGGCTTTGAGGTACTTTATCCTGCCCTGCACCAGTTCGATCTCCCCGCGCACCCCCGTGAGTTCGCGCTGGATGGTGATCGTATCTTCTATGCTATTGGCCCTGTCGTAGAGCTTGAGAAGGCTTTTCTCGGAGGCGAGAAGGTTGCGCTCCCTTGCCTCCAGGTCAACGAACTCTTCGGTCACATCCTGGCCCGAGACTGAATCCTGGGTGACCTTCTTGCCTAGCCCGCGCAGCTCGGCGATCGCACCCTCGAACTCCTGTGACGGCACTGAGAGAACGAGGTCAGCGTACAACTGGCCCTCTTTCCGTGCGTCATACTGAGTCAGTTGCGAGCTGAGGATGGTGCCGCCGTATCGCGCCGCTATCTGCTGTGCCTCCGCGGCGCTGCCGCGCACGTCATCAGAGCGGATGCCGAGGGACGCTGTCTTGACGATCTTGCGGTCGTAATTCTCAGTAGGCAGCGTCTGGGTGAGGGATTGAGATTGCGCCGAGGAGACGGAGGCGCCCTGGGACTGCGCCGAAACCCCAGCCGATGCCGCCTGCGTATCGGAGGCGGTCTTGCCCGAAGAAGAAGGCATGTCCTCTGTCATGGCTATGTCCTGAGATCCAGCATCGTCCCCCGAAGCCCCAGGATCCGACACTCCCCCACCGCCGGACGCCGATTCTCCGCCGCTACTCGCGCAGGCTGAGAGGATGATTGCCAGTAGCAGGAGCAACCCCACCGTGCCCATGAGTCTGTAGCGTCTGATCTCCATGCCATCCTCCTCGCGTTCGCGGCCTGTTTACCTCATGTACAACCGCAAACGCGAGATGGTTCCCAATTCCAACGAACGGATTCGGCGATTCGAACTGCTTCTTCATTGCCGAGGTTGGATTTCAGATATGCTGCCCGGATGATCGCTTTTGAGGGAGATCCTCAACGCTCTGGCTGCAGGGGTTCTACCTCACCCCTTCTTATTTTTGCCTTCGCTTCCTGTATTTCCCGGCGCAACTCCGGCAGGGATTGGTGCGCGACACGCCTGCTCAGTGGATCGCTCGCCGTTGCCACGAGATCGGCGTTCTGCAAGATGTACGCAGTCTGCCCGTAGCTTGTCCCAGCCACGATGTACTTTCTCTTCGTCTCCTTTTCCCTGCTGTGCGATAAGAACAGGAGTACCCGCTCTCCAGTTCGCCGCCATTCTGTATTCTGTGGTCCGTCATATGCCAGTTGGGGCGTTTTTACGGTCACGCTTTCCGTGGAGGCGTCTCCCTTCAGAACCTCATCTACGCCTATCACGACGTTGGTGTCCCGCACCGCATCGGGAGTACCAGCTGCGTCGACCTTGCCAGGCAAGACTTTCGTGACCGTACCTGTACATATCAGATCCGCAGTCGCCACCATCTG
This sequence comes from Rubrobacter sp., assembly GCA_013695335.1. Classification (GTDB taxonomy): domain Bacteria; phylum Actinomycetota; class Rubrobacteria; order Rubrobacterales; family Rubrobacteraceae; genus JACDGB01. The sequence continues at coordinate 3,965 of JACDAR010000062.1, read as the reverse complement.
GTCGGGCGAATGGAACGTCGGCCCGCTCGACAGGACGCCGCTTCCAGTCGATTCTGGTGTGGAAGCCTGCCCCGGGTCTTCCTGAGATTGGGCCTGTCCAGCAGGCTCGGACGCCATCTTGCCCCCGCCCGCGCCAGCTTGCCCGGCCCTGGCATCCTCGGCTTTGCCCGCCGATTGCGCGGCCCCGCCGCCTCCGTAGCCCGCGTCGCCGCCCATTACGAAGATGCCGGAGAGTTTGTCGCGAACGGCGGGGGAGAGGACTGGAATCACGAGTACGATCACGAACATCGCAGCCACAGCCCAGCGCGGGGATAGGACAGGGAGCCAGAAAAGGCCACGACGGTTAGCCCGCGCCTCGTCTTCCCTTTCGATTCTGCGTCGCACGGACCCGGCGAGATCCGGCGTCCGAGGATACTCGACGCGGGGGCCGAGATCCCGAAGCTCTCTTTCGAGATCCCGCTCTCTATCCGGCATCTTCGCCAGCCATCCTCTCTCTCAACCTGCCAAGCGCCCTGGACGTTCGGGACTTCACCGTGCCCTTCGCGCAGCCAAGGGCCGCTGCGGTCTCAGCCTCGGAGAGCCCCAGGAAGTAACGACACGCTATCGCCTGCCGGTCTTCTTCGCGCAAGCCTTCCAATGCCCGTAGTAGCTCGGACCTGCGCTCCGAGTCCATCGCCGCTGCCTCCGGGGAGGCGTGGTCTCCCGCGACCGTTCCTTCAGCCACCCGGAGGGCCAGCGAGGCCCGCCTGCCCGCCGCCCTGCGCCTGTTCCTTGCCTCGTTGGCGACTATCGTCATCAACCAGGGCCGGAAGGGGGAGCCTGGCCGAAAACGCTTCATGGATCGGTACGCCTTCACGAACGCTTCCTGAACCGCATCCTCAGCCTCCTGGGCGTCGCCTGTTATCACGAACGCGGCACGGAACGCCAGCGACTCGTACTCACGCACCAGCCGCTCGTACGCTGCTACGTCCCCGTTCCTCGCCCGCTCCGCGAGCTTCACGTCCTCCGGGGTGACGGCCGTCCCTCCCGTTCTCACGAGGTTCTCTACCCCTGTTACAACGCCAGGGAAGCAAAGGTTCCCCTATCCATAATGAACGCTTGGAGAATGAAATAGAAGGGGGGAGCGGTTTATGCCGCTCCCCCCTTGTTCGGGGCTATGACTGGTGAGGGGTCACTTGATCAGGCGCGAGCCCTTGTACTGGTAGTTCGAGGAAGAGGGCGTGCCAGAGCCCTTCTCCGTGCCGTTGACGGCCGATGTGGTCTGGGCGAGCGTCAGGGTGGCGTGGGCAGCCGCGTCGGACATCTCGTCCAGACCTTTCGTGTTCAGGTTCCCTACGAGGTCTCCGCTGTAAGTATTACCCAGCGCCGCATAGGTGGCCGCGTCTGCCCCGTCCTCGACAGGGGTGAGGCTGTCACACGCCTTGTGGTAGCAGGGATCGTAGGCCACGCCCGCGAGGCCGCCGTAGGTGGCGGCTTCCTCTGCGGTCTTGATGCCCTCTGCGCCCGTGAAGAGGCCGCCCGCTGGGATACCGGCTGCGGTGAACGCATCGTAGTCGGAGCGCCCGTCGAATTCCGTTGGTTCCGTCGGGAGGTTCTGGGACGCGAAGTAGTCGAGGAAGATCTTCTCTACCAGATTCGAGCCGTTGGGACCCTTGACGCCGAACGTGCCGCCGTCGCCATCGTAGACGAAGCGGACGTAGTTCGGGGAGGCTACCATGTCGTAGTTCAGGTAGGCGGCGATGTTCTTCCTCTCGCTCGTGGAGAGTTGGCTGACGTAGTAGTCGGACCCGACAAGCCCGGACTCCTCAGCCCCCCAGAAAGCGAACCTCACCTTGTTGCGAGGTTGTATGCCGAGTTCCTGAATCTGCTGGGCGATCTCCAGCAAGGTGGAAGACCCCGATCCGTTATCGTTGATGCCAGGGCCTTCAGGCACAGAGTCGAGGTGCGCCCCGGCGAAAGCAACGCGGTCGGGGCGGCCAGTCGGGGTCTCGGCGATCACGTTCTCCGTAGTCGTAGTCTTGATGGTGGCGTCTACCGCGAGCCTCAAGGTGACAGGGCCGTCTTGCAGAAGGTTGTACAGTTCCTAGCCGACGGCGAAGGAGGTCCCGACCACGGGTATGTCCGCCTGCGGCGGGTCGAGCGTTCCGAGCAGGTTTCCGACCCGGTCGTCGTCCGGAACCGCGTTGCCCTCGTTGAAGATAATGACGCCCGCCGCGCCGGCTGCCTCCGCGTTATCCACCTTCTCCCTGAAGGTGCAGGTTCCGCGTTGGATCAGGGCGATGGAACCAGGTGTGAAACCGGCAAAGTCGTCGGCCGAGCATCCGCTCGCGGACCCGCCGGGCGACGGAATAATGATGCCGCCGACCGCCTGAAGCTGTGCGGTAACACCGCCGCTACCAGAGTAATCCATAGTATAGAAATCTGCGTCCGCCGTGTCGCCAGGCGTGTAGGCTGGGAGATCCGGGTTCGTCGGGTCGAGCACAGGCTCGCTCAGTTCGATGAACTGGTCGTAGTCGAAAACCTGACGCGTGACGTTGTAGCCAGCGATCTTCAGCGTATCCTAGACGTAGTCCGCCGACTGCGTATATCCCGGAGTCCCCGAGGCCCGCGTCCCCTCGTTCGCGTCAGCGATGTCCTGAAACTTCTGTTCGTGTTGCATGATGCCCTGCACGGTCACCGCGTTGCGTAGCGCCTGGCTGTCCGTCTTCACCGCCGCCGTGGCGACCCCTGGCGCGGCCAACACCGAAATCAGGATCAAGGTGACCATCAACATTGGTCTAGATCGATGCATACATACCTCCAGAATCCTCCTTGATGTGCTCGGCCCTGCCGGGCGCCCACCGTTAATACCGCGCAATGTAACATAAGTCATGCACGAAAAGCCAATCCCTGTATTGGCCTTTCATTGGCGCTGGTCGAAGTTTCGGAAAGGGGCCGGTTCGCTGGCGGTCAGGCTGTAGAATAAGCAGCGTGGGACTCGAAGGCATAGGGAAATTGCTCGTCGGAGCGGCGGTTGCGCTGCTCGTGATCGGGGGCCTGTTCCTGCTCCTGAGCCGGATGGGGTTGGATCGGCTTCCAGGGGATCTCACGTTCCGGCGCGGGAACGTCACCGTGTACTTTCCGATTGGGTTGATGATACTGGTCTCCATAGTCGGCACGATCCTGCTCAACCTCCTGTTCCGCCGGTAGCCTCCCATGCTTACCTCCGACCTCGACTACGTGCTGCCCGAAGAACTCATAGCCCAGAGCCTAGCGGAACCCCGCGACGCCTCGCGCATGATGGTCGTGGACGCGAAGGCAGGCGAAATCTCCCACCACGTATTCCGGGATCTGCCGTCTTTCCTGGCGCCAGGAGACGCCCTCATCCTGAACGAGACGAAGGTTCTTCCGGCCAGGCTCTTCGCCCAGAGACCGGGGGGTGGGAAGGTCGAACTTCTGTTCCTGCGCGACCTCGGCGGCGATTCCGGCGGGGCGTGGGAGGCGCTCGTCAGGCCGGGCAAGCGACTGCGCCCAGGGATGGAACTCTCCTCTGACGGTGAGCGGATAGTGGTTGTCGAGAACCTCGGCGGCGGACGCTGGGCCGTGCGGGGCCGGGATCTACCCGGCCTCATGCAGCGATCCGGCAAGATGCCCCTGCCGCCGTACATCCAGCAGACCGTCGAGGCGGAGCGGGCGTACCAGACCGTATACGCCAAAAATCCAGGCTCGGCCGCGGCCCCGGCCGCCGGGTTCCACTTCACGCCGCAGACGCTCGCGGCTGTGGAGAAGGCTGGGGCTGGTATCTCCCGCGTTACCCTCCACGTCGGGACAGGGACGTTCACCCCGGTAAGATCCGAGCGTCTGGAGGACCATCAGATGCACGCCGAATACTATTCCGTACCAGAGCCCACAGCCCATGCCATCGAGGGCGCGAACCGCGTGGCGGCTGTCGGGACCACCGTCGCCCGCACGCTCGAAAGCTGGGC
>JACDAR010000053.1 GCA_013695335.1 Rubrobacter sp. | reverse complement strand
TGCTCTTCATCGTACTCGGGATTCTGGAGTGGAGGATTTCTGACTCAGAAGAGAAATCAATGCCTGACGTCGAAAAACACACTGAGGAAAGCGATGAATCAGGGGAGTAACCGAAGCCAATGCCAGTAGCGGCAATATCGCTGGCGGCGAACGACGGACAGGCTGACGGGAGGCAACTCGATACCGGTTCTAAACGCACGGTCGATCCGCTTCCACCTCTCGGGCGAGGCATTGCGCAGCGGCATGAATGCTTCGTCGAACTCTCCACGTTTCCCTGCGCTGCCGATGATGTTTGATGACTCCACCGTGCACCTGCCCCGCCGGAAGCTACCGGACGCGCCGATCCTCCTTCGCGTCTCGTGGAAGTCGAGGAGGATTCCACTCCCGGATCAGCCGGGTCCACGTCAGTTCTCCATTTCGAATTTGCCATCGAATTCTGGTGCTGGTGACGGGATAATTCTTCGATGTTCGAACAGGGTGATGTTCTGGATAGGTTGGCTGTTTCGTGAGCCGTCGGCTACGGACGCACGCCACGTTCCGAAGCTCGGCGTTCAATACAACAGAGCCTGAAGACTGCTTCATAAACCCGGACAACTACGGCGATGATCTGGCGCGCTGGATGATGCGGGAGCTTCGAAGCCGGGGCGTTGAGGTCGGGGAGGAATTGCAGGAAGACCACGGCTGGTATTTTACTTTTCGTAGCGGCGGGGTGGAATATGACTTCGTGGTTGGATCGCGGGATCAAGACGAGTGGCTGGGGTGGATCGAACGTCGCGTGGGTTTCGTGGCCTCTTTGCTGGGAGGCCGCGCCAGGGGGATCGAGGTTGAAGCCGCCCTGGAGATAGACGCGGTATTGTCCTCCTCCGAACTTATCCGGGACGTGCGCTGGCATTTGGAAGAGGATTTCATGGCGGGTCGTGAAGGGCTGGGCCGGACGAAGCCGAATGCTGTCTAGCCGCGAGCCTGGGACCGTCGGATATGCTGGTCTGGTAGGATAGAAGTACGGGGAGTGATCTCGACTCCCCGCGAGGGAAAGCGGAACTCCGGGAGGTAGGAATGACCATAGAGAAGACCGGGGCCCGTCACGAAGCCCTGGGGCTGGATGAAGTTGATCTGAAAAAATTATACAGGGCCATGCTTCTGGCCCGAAGGGTGGACGAGCGATCCTGGATCCTGAATCGCCAGGGCAAGGCTGCCTTCGTCATATCCTGCCAGGGCCAGGAGGCCGCCCAGATCGGGACCGCATACAACCTCCGCCCCGGATACGATTACCTCTACCCGTACTACCGCGATTCAGGCATGACCCTGCTCCTCGGCCAGACCCCCCGCGACCAGTTCCTGAGCCTCATGGGCAAGAAGGAAGACCCGAACAGCGGCGGGCGCCAGATGCCCGGACACTTCTCAAGCCGCGAACTCAACATAGTCACAGCCTCAGCGCCTGTCGGGGTCCAGTATCCGCAGGCCACCGGCACCGCGCTCGCTTTCAAGATGCGCGGCGAGGACGGCGTCGCGGTCGCGTGCGGCGGAGAGGCTTCCACGAGCGGCGGCGACTGGCACGAGGCCATGAACTTCGCGGGAATCCACGACCTGCCCGTCATATTCCTGATCGAGAACAACGTCTACGCAATCTCCGTTCCATCGAAGTTCCAGGTCGCTGGCTCTATCGCCAAACGCGCCGAGGGCTACGGTTTTCCCGGCGTCGAGGTCGACGGCAACGACGTGCTCGCGGTCCACGAGGCTGCGAAAGGGGCTGTGGACCGGGCGCGGCGGGGAGATGGTCCGACCCTGATCGAAGCCAAGACCTACCGCATCACCGCCCACTCGTCTGACGACGATGACAGAAGATATCGCGAGCGCGAGGAGATCGAAGAGTGGAGGCTGAAAGACCCAATCATCCGCTTCGAGAAGTACCTCTCCGAGAACGATCTGCTCGGCGAAGGCGAGAAGGAGGCTATGGATCGGGAGATAATAGCAGAGGTCGCGGAGGCTTCCTCCTATGCCGAGAACGCGGCGTTCGCCGACCCGGATGATGTCCTGACGGGCGTCTACGCGGGGGCCTGAGAGACATGGCTGAGAAGAACCTGCTCCAGGCCATCCACGACGGGCTGGCAGAGGAGATGCGTGCGGACGAAACTGTGATGGTGCTTGGCGAGGACGTGGGCCGGGCTGGCGGCGTGTTCCGGGTGACGCAGGGTTTGCAGGATGAGTTCGGGGCGGCGCGGGTGATGGACACGCCGCTGGCGGAAAGTCTGATCGTTGGTTCCGCAATCGGGCTCTCGGTCAACGGTATGCGCCCCGTCGCCGAGATACAGTTCGCCGACTTCATCACCCCGGCTTTCGACCAGATCATCAACGAAGCAGCCAAGTTCTACTACCGTTCCAACGGCGCCTGGAAAGTGCCAATTACCATACGCGCCCCATACGGAGCCGTCCACGGCGGCGCCCTCTACCACTCCCAGTCCATCGAGGCGTGGTTCTGCAATACGCCAGGGTTGAAAGTCGTCGCCCCAACCTTCCCGGCTGACGCAAAGGCAATGCTAAAG
>JACDAR010000045.1 GCA_013695335.1 Rubrobacter sp. | reverse complement strand
CTAAGTAGAATACTCCCCAGAAGATCCACCTTCGCCGCTTCGTCCGTAAGCCGGCATAGAGAAAGGCTACCCAGTTGAAGAAACCAAGTGTGAATGTCCACGCAATCCATAGCGAATGGAGCCGTTCCCATCTCTTGCCCTTCGACGTAATCGACACTTGGATCTTCCCTCCGACCCACTATGATCTTCCGTTAAAGTAACTCAAGTATCCGATACGAATGTTTATGCTGCAAGAGTCATACGAGAATCAGTTTGTCTTGACCCCGCTACGCCGGCGAGAGCGGCTTTATCTCCCGCTCGATCTTCTCGCCCGCCCGATCTCTCGCTACCTCCAGGTCGTAATGAGATTGCAGGTTGAGCCAGAATTCCGGGCCCGTGCCGAAGTAACGGCCCAGCCTGAGAGCGGTGTCGGCGCTCACGGCGCGTCCGCCGCGCACGATCTCATAGACACGCGGGGGCATCACCCCGATAGCCCCGGCGAGCCCGTACGCGGTCATCTCCAGCGGCTTGAGAAACTCTTCGTCCAGTATTTCGCCGGGATGCACGGGCGGGTAGATCTTCTCCTCACGCTCTATCTCTTCCGACCAATCACCCACAGTCTCTCCTCTAGTGGTAGTCCGCTATCTCTACCTGGTAAGCGTCGCCGCCTTCCCAAACGAAACACACCCGGTACTGATCGTTGATCCTCACGCTATGCTGCCCCGCCCGGTTCCCGGACGACTTCTCCAGACGGTTGCCGGGCACCGCCCGAAGCACGTCTAGAGACGCTGCGGCGTTTAGCATCGCCAGCTTCCTCAGCGCCCGCCGGTGCAAGTCGACCGGTATCTTCCGGGAGCGTCCCCGCTCCCGGAAGATACCGCGTTTCCCTATCGGCGAAGCTCTTTATCACGCCTCATATTATCGCGTCGCGGTACTATCGGCAAACTTTTACCGTGCCCGCTCTCCTGGCGTCCAACCGGTCCAGCGAGACTGTCGATCCGACAGCTTACCCAGGCTGATCTCACGTACAGTAAGATTGCTTTGCTAAGTAACCCAAGTTGCCCCCTATCCGGACAAACAATATCCTCCCGATCCGAAGGCCGACCAAAACCTTCCCGGATCGAGAGGACGAATTGGAAGATACCATAACCACCATCTACTGCTTGTTGGACGACTTCCTCAAGGCCATCAACCGCCGCCCCGACGATCCCCAGGTCCGGCTCTCCACCGCCGAGGTGATGCCCGTTCCCTTGGTGGCCTCAACCTTCTTCGGTGGGAACATCGACAAGACCCGCCTCTTCCTCCACGAGTACGGCTACATGAACAAGATGATCTCCAAGGGCCGCTTCAACCACCGCATCCACGAGATCGATCCCGCCCTCTGGCAAGGACTCTTCTCGCTGTTGGCCGAGTTCTTCAAAAGGAACAACTCCGAACGGACCTACGCGGTGGACTCCCTGCCGGTAGCGGCGTGCGACAACATCCGCATCAGGCGCTGCCGCCTTTATCCGCCAGAAGAGCACGGAGGAACGTTCCGCGGCTACGTGTCGAGCAAGCGGCGCTACTTTTACGGTTTGCGCGTACACACCTGGTGGTCACGGGCGCGGGAGAGCCGGTGGAGTTCTCTTTGGCGGCGGGGTCGGAAGCCGACGTGAGCGTATTCAAGGAGATGGAACTGGATTTGCCGGAAGGGTCCATCATCTGCGCGGATAAGGCCTACACCGACTAACACTACGAAGACCTCCTAGAAGAAGCAGCGGGGTTGCACCTGAAGGCCCAGCGCAGGAAGAACTCCAAGCGACCGATGCCTATGTGGGAGGAGTTCTTGAGTAAGCCGATCCGCAAGTACATAGAGACGGTGTTCAGCGGCGTAACCGGTCTGTTTTCCAAGAAGATCCACGCGGTGACGCCGCGAGGGTTCGAGCTAAAGATCGTGTGGTTCCTGTTGGCCTTCTCCGTCCAGTGCCTGTAAGGGGCAACTTAGGTTAAGTAAGGAGCTGAAGTATGCGAAAGGCGACGATAACAAGCAAAGGACGACTCACTACTCCAAAACAGGTTCGAGATCGGTTGGGACTGCAGCCCGGAGACAGGGTAGCCTTCGATATCGAGGGTGGCGACATTCGTCTAAGGGTCGAGAAGCGCAGGACATTGGAAGAATTTCCGGGCAGCTTATCCGCAGGACTGCTCTACCCTGGCAGAGAAGGCGAGCGTGACTCGGCTCGAAGCTACGTCATAGGAAAACACTCAAAGCAAGCACCGCTTCCTCCGGGGAAGACTTTCGGAAACTGAACGGTAATCTCCGCGAGCCAAGCCGATACTTTCGACACTCCAAACAGACGGTCCCAGAACTGCGTCTTCTACAGGCCAAGAACAGTCTTCACGCCCAGAAGGCGCTGCTCTATTTACTGTTGGGTTGAGCGGCGCGGAAGGTTATCCGCTCTCTATACGTTAGCTGAGTAGGAAAGAATCTTCTCTTCCGGTGTGATCTCCATGAACACCGAACCCCGCGGCTGCCGGGTGGAGTAGGTTACGGTAACGTCGGCGTAGACGTTGTTGCGCCTGTAATCCAGCCGGCTGATTATGCCCTCGCTCCCGGCCGCCACCCCGAGATCCGGTATGCCCTCTGGAAGCGCGATGCGGTCATACTGCGTGTAGCTGCGCGCATTGCCGAACGTCTCCAAAACTCGACCTCCTGATAGGTTGCTCGTCGTAATCTATCCGCCACCGCCACCGGAGTCTTTGGCCCGATGTCCGTGATTGACGGGCGGAAGGCGGCGTGTGTACCTACAAGTGAAGAATCGCTACCTGGCGCCGCCGATGCTCTCCGCGCGCGGTCAGTCTTTAACCACGACTTTCGCGGCGGCCGTGGATTTGCCCAAAGGACCAGGGGTGGTCTTCGGGATACGGCGGCGGTGGTTCTCCCAGCCCTCGTCCACGCGGGTAAGAACTTCGGCCAAACGGAGGGCGACCAGGAGCCGGATAATGGGCCACGCGGGGTCGAACTCGCCCCGGAAGGCGGAGAGCTTCGGGGCGGCGGGTCGGGCATGGTGGTTATTGTGCAGGCCCTCGCCGAAGGTGATCAGGGCCAGAAGACGGAGGTTGGTCGCGTCGTTCTCGAAGGTCTTGTAGCCAACGGTGTGGCCCGCGCCGTTGATCGCGGCGCTGAACCCGAGGTACACCACAGCCAGGGTCGCCAGCGCCACGAGGCCGGGCCATAGGCCCATTACGAGCACCAGGATCACACCCGTCAGGGAGAAGCCCAGGATGCCACGCCGAAGAAGCATCCGGTCCAGCCGGTCGTATGGCAGGTCGGAGGCGTACTTTTCCAGGGTGTCTCCGTCGTTGGCCTCCCGGCGGTAGTAGTAGACGTTGCCGATCATGATCTGCCAGTACCCCTCGACGTGGGGGCTGTGGGGATCTCCCTCCACGTCTGTGAAGTTGTGATGCTTGCGGTGGACGGCGACCCACTCCCTGGGCGAGATGCTCGTTAGCATCCACGTTCCGAAGCGCATGACCATCGTCAGGGCCGGATGGAGCCGGATGGACTTGTGTGAAAGAACCCGGTGCAAATAAACGGTGGAGATAAAAGTAGCCACCTCCGCCAGCACGAACCCGACAAGTACGGCAACTACGTATTGCAAAAGACCTCCCAGTGGCACGTTCGCGGACCCTACCGGTCCGCAAACGCATCCCCATGTCACTTCGCTTCGGTGAAAAAAGAAAGACCGGGGACTATGCCCCGGTCCTTACGCTATCCGGTTGTGTTCCGGTCCCTTAGGCTGGGGTGACGTTCTCCGCCTGCATCCCCTTCTTGCCCTGGGTCGCCTCGTAGGTCACCGTGGCGCCCTCGTCGAGGCTCTTGAAGCCACTACCCGTTATTCCCGTGTGGTGCACGAAGAGATCCTCGCCCCCGTCATCGGGAGAGATAAAGCCGTAGCCCTTCTCGTCGCTGAACCACTTCACTGTTCCCTGGGCCATAGTTGGAGCCCACCTTTCTGTTCCTGGGCCCCACCAAACAAAACAAAACCGCCCCCTGCTCACGCTCAGGACGGTATCCTATGCTGCAGCAACCCACCTTCTATTACAGGTACCAGTCTAGCAGACCACGCGCGTTTGACAACCCGCGGCGGTAATTACGGGCGGCGTTGGCCCCGCGGATGGGGCTCCGGTAAGCTTGGGTGAAGACCATCCTGGGGAATGAGGGGAGATATTTTGTCGCTGGACTATACGTACCGTATTCAGGCGCCGCACAGGCCGGGCTCGCTGGCGCTGGTGACAGGGGCTATCGGCGAAGGTGAAGGGCTCATCGGGGACGTCACGACGCTCAACGTCGGGCGCGACGCTTCGATACGTGAGATCACCATCGAAGTCACGGACCATGCCCATGCCGGAAGAGTCGCCGATCACATCAACACACTGGATGGCGCCGAAGTCCTCTGGTACAGGGACCGCGCGCTCATCAAGCACGAGGGCGGCAAGCTGACGGTCGAGCCGCGCCATCCTGTCAGAACAGTCCAGGATATGCGCGACGTATACACGCCCGGAGTGGCGCGTGCGTGCACGGCGATCAAGGACGACCCCTCCCAGGCCCGCAGGCTCACCATGATCGGGCGCAGCGTAGCAATCTGCACCAACGGCACCCGCGTACTCGGCCTCGGTGACATCGGACCACTCGCCTCGATGCCCGTGATGGAGGGAAAGGCTGTCTTCTACCGCCAGCTCGCCGGTATCTCAGCAATACCGATTCTTATCGACACCAAGAAACCCGACGAGTTCGTCGAGACCGTGAAGCGCATAGCGTCAGGCTTCGGCGGCATCCATCTGGAGGATATCTCCGCGCCCGAGTGTTTCGAGATCGAAGCCCGCCTCATCGAGGAGTTGCCGATGCCTGTGATGCACGACGACGTGCACGGGACTGCAGTCGTTGGCGTGGCCGCCGCCATCGTCGCCTGCCGCAATGCGGGGCTGAAGCTGAACGAGCAGGTGGTAGGTCAGATCGGCCTCGGCGCCGCAGGGTACGGCCTCGCCGCCCTGATGGTTGACGCCGGGGTTCACAGGGTCATCGCCTCGGACCCGAACGAGGCCAGCCACGAAAGGGCGAGGAACAAGGGGATCGAGATCTGCCCCAACCTCGACACCCTGATGGCCGAAGCGGACGTGGTGATCGCAACCACCGGCGTCCCCGGCCTCATAAAACCAGAGTCCGTGCGTGAAGGACAGGTCATACTCGCCCTCACAAACCCTCGCCCTGAGATAGAGGTTGATGATGCGCTCGCCGCAGGCGCCGCGTTCGCCGCCGACGGGACGAGCGTGAACAACGTGCTCGGCTACCCTGGCGTGTTCCGGGGCGCGCTGCTCGCCCGCGCGAAGTCCATCAACAAGGAGATGAAGCTGGCAGCGGCCGAGACCCTCGCCGACCTCACAGCCGAGTCCGAGCTAGTCCCAGACGCACTCGACGAGAACGTGCATCAGCGGGTTGCAGAGGCAGTACGCGCGGCGGCCGTCGAGAGCGGGGCGGCCCAGCTAGACCAGGCGCCAGCCGGGCTGTAATACGAAAAAGGGGGATGCATGGCAGGAAAGGTGATCCAAAGTTCCAAACTCCCCGACCCACCTAGGGGCGGAGCATTCTCCGCCGGAATGGAGGCTCCGGCCGGACGCACCATCTACGTCTCAGGAATGGTCTCGATGGACGCGGACGGTAACGTTGTCGGCGAGGGTGCCGTGAAACTCCAGACAGAGACGGTGCTCGAGAACGTGAATGCCGCGCTCGAAGCAGCCGGTGGAACCCTGCGGGATGTCGTAAAGATCACGGTCTTCATCCGCGACATGAAGGATTACGACGCCATCCACGAGGTTCGCCGCCGCTACTTCGGGGAGCCGTACCCTGCCTCATCAATGGTCGAGGTTTCCTCCCTCATCCACCCTAACCTTCTAATCGAGATAGAGGCTGTGGCGGTGATCGAGGAGGGGTAGCCTCCTACCCGCCCTCGGAAGAAAGACGCTTCGCCCGCTCCCGGAAGAACGCCCGATCAACCTTCATCCCGGCCTGCCCGGCATCTTCGGGCCAGGCATGGAAGGAAACCGGGATCTTGAACCGCGGCAGAACTTGGGACAGTTCAGCGGAGATGTCCTGTGGCGGTGGACCTCCGCCCTTCTTCATCTGCACGAAGGCGACGGGGCGTTCTCCGAACTCGGCATCAGGGACGGGGACGACGACGGCGTCCTCTACACTCTCGAGGCGACGGAGCCCGGCTTCGATCTCCTCTGGCTGCACGTTTTCGCCGCCTGAGACGAAGAGGTTGTCCTTCCTACCCGCGAAGCGCAGACGGCCCTCCCCATCTATCTCGCCGGTGTCTCGGGTGTGAAACCATCCGGCCTCGTCGAAAGGTTCTTCGAGGCCGACTTCGTGGAGGTATCCGGCGAAGAGCGTCTCGCCGGAGACCAGGATCTCCCCGTCCCCAGCAACCTTCACCCTGCGGTAACGCAGCGCAGTCCCGGAGGTACGAAGCTCGTCCCTCGATGCGCCGGGATGGGTCGTGGTCGCCTGTGAGGCCATCTCGGTCAGGCCGTAGCTCGTATGTACCGGCAGCCCGCGCCCGTGCGCCTCGTCCAGCAGGTCTTCGGGGATGCCGCTGCCGCCGAGCAGGATCGCCTTCAATCCCCCGAGGTCCGCGTCCTCCGCAAGCAGCCGCCTGAGTTGCGCTGCGACTAGCGAAACGTGTGTGGCGCCGCTTTCGGAGATGGACCTGGCAATCGGCACTGCGGAGTCTAGCAGGGCCATCGTTGTGCCGGCGAGCAGGCATCGGAACAGGATCGAGAGCCCACCGACGTGGTAGAGCGGCAGCGAGTGCAGCCAGCGATCTCCGTGCTTCGGATCGAGCGTGATGTTCTCGTTCGATCCGAGCGCGTTGTAGTAGTGATTTCCGAACGTGTGGAGCGCCGCCTTCGGTGCGCCGGCGCTGCCCGACGTGAAGACGACCGTGGCCGCACGGGAGAGCGAAAGCTCCGGTGGGTCAGGTGGTTCGATGCGATCCAGGTCAGTTTTTAGCAAGGCGCCGGGGCGCAGCTTCCGAACGGCGTCATCAACAGCCTGGAACAGATCTTCATCTTCCGAGACGAGGGCTTTGCACGCGGCCCTTCGGAGCAACGGCACGACACCGGCAGGCGGAAACCGCGTGCTTACGGGACACGCAATGATTCCGGCCCGGATCATGGCGAGCAGCAAAACTACGTATCGCTCGTCTTTGGGCAAATAGAGCGCGACGCGATCGCCGGTCTCCACACCTATCTTCGCCAGACTTTCCGAGGCCGCCGACACCCATAGGTCGAGTTCTGCGTAGGTCAGCTTGCCGGATGGCCCTATGATGGCGGGCGCATCGGGTGAGGCGAGGGAAGCCGCGTGAAGCGGGCAGGGTACGGTCTCCAGGCCATTCATAACTCGCCCATGATAGCCGCTCCAGCGCCCATCTCGAGTCGCTGCGTGGCGAGGGTGTCCACGAAGTGCCTGTCGTGGGAGACGAAGAGGATGGCGCCTGGGAACTCCGCAAGGGCGTCGAGGAGCACGTCCTGGGTCTCGATGTCGAGGTGGTTGGTCGGCTCGTCGAGGACGAGCAGGTTGTGCCCGCCAAGGATGAGCTTCGCGAGCAGGGTCTTGGCCCGCTCGCCGGAGCTGAGCCTGCCCGCCGGTTTATTTACGGTCTCCCGCCTTACGCCCATCCTGCCCATCACGGTGCGGGCGGGCGTCTCGTCGCTGCCAGTCTCGAGAACTGCTTCGAGCGCCGTGCGGTTCCATGAGATCAGGCGGTTGTCCTGGTCGAAGTAGCCGGCCCGAGCGGAAGGACTGAGGCGCGCGCTCCCGGCGAGGGGTGGCATCTCGCCCAGCACGGTCCTCAGCAGCGAGGTCTTGCCGCAGCCGTTGGGACCAACTATGGCGAGACGGTACCCCGCTTCGAGATGGAAAGAGATGCCTTCGGCAAGCGGGTCTCCGTGGCCGACCGCCAGGTTTTCGACGGTCAGGAGGTTTCGGCCGCGCGTGGAGGCGAACCGTATCTTGACTGGATCCTTCTCGAATGGCTTGTCGGTGCGGGCGTTCTCGGCTGCCTCCTCCATACGGCGCTGGGCGTGGAGCGCGCGTTTCATCAGCTTCGCGGATCTATGGCCGACGAATCCCTTGTCCGCCGCGCCACGCTTCTCTTTCTCCTTCGAGCCTGACCAGTTGCGGTACTCGTTGGCCTGCTTTTGCAGCCTGCGGGCGCGTTTCTGGTTCTTCTCGAAGTTGCGCCAGCCTTCGTCCTCGGATCTCTGGAGTTGATGACGGAAAGCAGAGTAGTTGCCCGTGTAGAGTTTGAGCTGTCCGCAGTCGAGGTGGGCCACTTTCGAGGCCACGGCGTCGAGGAAGCGCCGGTCGTGGGAGACGATCACGAACGCCGAGTTCGCGGACAGGAGATATTCCTCCAGCCATTCGCGGGCCGGCACGTCGAGGTGGTTGGTTGGTTCGTCGAGCAGGATCAGGTCGTGCTCCCCCAGCAACATCCGCCCGAGCGCGAGCCTCATCCTCTGCCCCGCTGACAACTCCCCGACCGCCCGATCCCAGAACTCTTCAGGCAACCCTAGCCCATTCAAGGTAGCCTCCACGCGCGGCCTGAAACCATAGCCGCCCCCAGCTTCGAACCTCTGCTGGGCTTCACCAAGTTCTTCGAGAAGCTTATCCTGCTCATCGCCATCAGCCTCGCCGAGCGCGGCTGACAGATGATTTATGCGCGATTCCAGTTCGATCAGGTCGTGGAAAGGCTCGAGCGCGGCATCCAGGCAGGAGCGTCCAGGATCTCGTTCGAGGCCAGCGAAATCCTGCTCCAGATAGCCAAGCCTGACTCCCCTGGCGATTGCTACGTCCCCGGAATCCGGTTTTACAGCGCCTGTGAGCATGCGAAGCAACGTCGTCTTGCCGCAGCCGTTCTCGCCGGTAAGCGAGATCCTGTCCCCCGGATAGACGGTCAGGGAGGCTTCTTCGAGGACTTTCTTATCTGGATACGAGAGTGAGATGTTTGTGAGTTGGGCTAGCACGCGTGACTCCTTTGCGAAACGGAACGAACGGGAACCGTGGATATTCGGGCAAAGGAGTTAGCTACATGCCGGGAGTATACCGTGCCGCTGGGTTGGGGATCAAAGACTCGCGATGAGTTCGAGCCTGTCCACGTCAACCGACCTCGGTGTTTCCAGCATTGGGCGGACATCTATGGTGGGCGAGTGGAGTTCAGGCGGTGGGATGAGGATATCCTCCGCAAGCCGCCTGTAGGTGTCCAGCCCGGCGGGCGCTCCACCTGTGGAGGCGGAAAGTGAGATCAGGCCGAGCGTCCCGACACCACTCTCATATGCGGAGCTGACGACGGGCGTCATGCAGAGACGATGCGCTTCCTCCGCGATTCGTAGCGTGTGCCGAACACCGCCAATCAGCGTCGGCTTGAGAACCACGGCCCGCGCATATCCGTGGCGGGACAGCTCCTCCGGCTCTATCCCGATCAGCGACTCGTCGAGCGCCACCGGCATTCGTGACTCGTCCGCGAAGCGCGGCAAAAGCGCGCTGTCCGAGAGCGGCTCTTCGATGTATTCGATGCGAACGTCCCGTGTGGCGCGGGCGAACTCGATTGCCTCATCTAAGCTCCAGGCCCGGTTCGCGTCGAGGCGCAGCGAGATACCATGACCCAGAACGCCGCTTACTTCTCGCACCAGTTCCGCATCGTCCCTCACGGCCAGGCCACCGACCTTGAGCTTGACGGCACGGTAGCCAGCATCCCGCATACGGCGGGCATCCGCCACGACTTCATCTGCCGAGCCGGAGAGAAGGCCGTTCACGGGCAGAATCCCACCAGCGTTCGGATCCAGCAATTCCAACGCCGAGACACCACGGCGGGCTGCGTTCAGGTTCAGGGTCGCAAGTTCGATGGCGAAGCGCACGGAGGGAGCGGTGTTGAGATGGAGGATGGATGGCGTGTTTTCGGACGGAGATCTTCCTGCGGCGGTCATTGCTTCGGAAGCTTTCACCAGTTGATCGGCCGCCTCATCCAGGGTTTCGAGGCTAAAGCCAGGGAGCGGGGAAGCCTCGCTCCAGCCCTCGGAGCCGTCGTCGCCGGTGAGCCGCAGCAGCAATCCCTCGCGGGTGTGGAGCGTCGCGCCCTTCAGGGTCAGTGGTTCGGTGAAGGGAAGTTCGTAACGATAGATCCCGAAATCCGAGAGCCTCACCGGGTTTTCCGACTCCCGACTCCCGACTCCCGACCTCCCGAACCCTGCATCAAGGGCGGCGGGGAAACGTCGAGAAGTCTGGCTGGCGCTTCTCCTTGTATGCGTCGCGGCCTTCCTGGGCCTCTTCGCTCCCGTAGAAGAGCAGGTTCGCGTCGTGGGCGAGCTGCTGGATGCCGGCGAACCCGTCCTCGTGCGCGTGGAAGCTCGCCTTCAAGAGCCGCAGCGCGAAAGGCGACCGCTCCATCATCTCCCTGCACCAGCCGACGGTCTCGGTTTCCAGGTCTGCAAGCGGCACCACCGTGTTAACGAGCCCCATATTCAGGGCTTCCTCAGCCGAGTACATCCGGCACAGGAACCACATCTCCTTCGCCCGCTTCGGCCCGACGAGGGAGGTGAGGACTGATGCTCCGAAGCCACCGTCGAAGCTGCCGACCTTCGGCCCGACCTGCCCGAATTTTGCGTTGTCCGCAGCTATCGTGAGGTCGCAGACAACGTGCAGAACGTGCCCCCCGCCGACGGCCCATCCGGCCACCATCGCGACTACGGGCTTGGGGCAACGTCGGATCTGGACGTGCAGATCCGTCACGTGAAAACGTCCGACCGATGCTCCACCGGGGGTTCGCTTCGGGTCGTCAGGGTCCTCGAGGTAGCCGGCGTCGCCGCGCACCTTCTGATCTCCACCCGAGCAGAAAGCGTCAGGGCCTTCGCCGGTCAGGATGATAACCCCGACTTCGTTGTCCTCCCGCGCATCATCGAGCGCCCGCGACATCTCGATGACCGTCAGGGGACGGAAGGCGTTCCGTACCTCGGGACGGTTGATGGTTATTTTGGCTATACCCTCCGCCTTCTCGTATTTGATGTCCGTGAACTCTGCGGCTGGATTCCAGGCTATATCAGTCATGGGTGGGATTATAAGACGGACTTTCGGGCGTTTACTGTTCCTCTCGCACCTGACGGGTGAAGTCGGCCATACCGTCGGCGCGGAAGGTCGGCGTTACTATTCGCTCGGGTTCCGGCGTTGCTCCGTATCCCTCTTTGCCGCTACGGCGCTCGATCCACATCGTGGAGAAACCGAGAGCCGCTGCTGGAACGATATCATGGTACTGGCTCTGGGCCGTGTGAAGGATGTCTTTCTTCTCAACGCCTGCGGGAGAGAGTTTTTCGAGAACGTACTCGAACACCTTCGGACTCGGCTTGTTTATCCCCACCTCATCACAGGTGATGCTCTCGTCGAAAGGGTCTCCCATAGCCACGCTCATGTGTTCGAGCGCCCACGAGTCGGCGTTCGTCACGGCGACGAGCCGGTACCGCTCCTTCAATTCCCGGAGCGCCTCCACAGAGTCCGGGAAGGGAGGCCACGATCTCACGGACTCTCTGAAACTCTCCGCATCCTCTTCAAGAAACTCCATATTCCACATAGCCGCCATATCAAGGTAGATGGCGGGCAACATCTCGGTAAAAGTCTTCTCAGGTGTTTCTTTCTGGTATTTGTCCTCGACCGTAGCGAAGATGGTGAGGATCTCTTCGTCGGTCTTCGAGATGCCATGTCTGCGCAACGTGGGCCGGAACCAGTTCAGAATTCCGATCTCGAAATCTATGAGCGTACCTACGACGTCGAAGGTCAGCGTGTTGAAATTGCGTAGCTTCACAGTGCCACCTCGCGCCTCTCATAGTGTATTTGCGGAGTCATGGTGACCTGCTCCCCGAAAACTGATCCAGCTACTATGAGAGTCCGAAGGCCCGAGATGGTCAAGAGGAGGACTCTCGAAGTTGAAGAAGAGACATACCCCAGAGCAGATCGTCCGCATGCTGCGCGAAA
>JACDAR010000020.1 GCA_013695335.1 Rubrobacter sp. | reverse complement strand
CCGCAGTCGTCCACGCCGAAGTAGTCGCGCACGCTGGTCTTGCCCGTCTCGGTGTCAACCTCGACCACGCAGATGTGCGCCCCGAACGGGAACACGAAGTTGGGCGGATCGTAGAACGTGTCGGCGGTGAGGCCGGGCTCCATGCCATCGGGGAGGTTGATCCCGCCGAACGCCGTTGCCGCCACGTCCTGTATCGTCACGCTCTGGTCTGGCGAGCCGGCCACGCTGAACTTGCCCCCCTCGAACTCAAGGTCGTCCTCGGAGGCTTCGAGCATGTGCGCAGCGATCTTCTTGGCCTTGTCTTGCACCTTGTTGGCCGCAAGGTACACGGCCACGCCGCCGACGGGCAGGCTGCGCGAGCCGTAGGTATCGAGCCCATGTGGTGAGGTGGCGGTGTCTCCGTGCAGAACTTCCACGTCGTCAGGCGTAACGCCGAGGGCGTCGGCTGTGATCTGGGACCACGAGGTTACGTGACCCTGGCCGTGCGGCGAGGTTCCCGTCACGACCTCGACGTTGCCGGAGGCGAACATCCTGACCGTCGCGGACTCCCAGCCCGGCGCGCCATAGCGCAGAGAGGCGAGAACCTGGGAAGGTGCGAGGCCGCAGATCTCGGTGTAAGTCGAGAACCCGATGCCTAGCTGCACGGGATCTCCCTCTTCGCGCCTGCGCCTCTGCTCTTCGCGCAGCCCCTCGTAGTCCGCCATCTCCAACACCCGGTCGAGCACAATCGGCAGATTGTGCGAGTCGTACTGGATGCCAGCCGGGGTGGTCGTCGGCTCGTCGAAAGGCTCGTAGAAGTTCTTGCGCCGCACCTCGGCCGGGTCCATGTCCAGCTCGCGGGCAAGCGCGTCCACGATCCGCTCTATGGCGTAGGCGGCTTCGGGGCGCCCTGCGCCGCGGTAGGCGTCGGTCGGGGTCTTGTTGGTAAATACCCCCGTGCAGGTGAACGAGTAGGCCCCGAAAGTGTAGACACCAGCGTACATGAAGGCGCCGAGGATCGGAATGCCTGGCGTGACGAGCTGCATGTACGCGCCCATGTCTGCCATTATGTTCGCCCGCAGGCCGAGGATTCTGCCCTCGTTGGTGGCGGCCAGTTCTATGTCCTGGATCTGGTCGCGCCCGTGGATGGTCGCCATGTAGTTCTCGGAGCGATCCTCGACGAACTTGATCGCCACCCCGAGCCGCCGGGCGATGTTCGTCGCCAGAATCTCCTCGGCGTAGAAGTTGAGCTTGGACCCGAAGCCCCCGCCCACGTCCGGCGCCACCACCCGAACCCTCTGGTCCGGTATCCCGGTCACCGCGGATAGCATCAGCCTGACTATGTGGGGAACCTGGGTGGAGGTATAGAGGGTAATCCCATCGCTGGTCGGCTCCGGGGTAGCGACCACGGCGCGGGGCTCGATGGCGTTGGGGATCAGACGCTGCTGGATGTAGCGCTCCTTGACCACCACGTCCGCCTGCTCGAACGCGCCCTCGACGTCGCCCACCTCGAGCGGCCACACGAACGACTTGTTGGTCTCCAGGTCTTCGTGAACCAGGGGAGAGTCTTCCTCGAGGGCCTCCTCCATGCCCACGACCACGTCGAGCGGCTCGTAGTCCACCTCGATGAACTCCAGGGCGTCCTGCGCCGTGTAGCGGTCGTTGGCGATCACCACGGCGACCCCGTCGCCCATGAAGTTGACTTCGTCTTTTGCAAGCGGCCAGTGGTCCGGCATCTTGATGTCTTCGGTGACGGGCCAGGCGCAGGGCATGGCCGCCGCCCAATCTTCCTCTAGATCCGCTGCCGTGAAGGCAGCCGTGACGCCAGGCTGCTCCAGGGCGGCCGAGACGTCGAGGTTGGTGATCTTCGCGTGGGCGAAGGGGCTGCGGAGCACTGCCATGTGCAGCATCCCCGGTAGCTTTATGTTGTCCGTCCAGTTGGCCCGCCCCGTTACGAGGGCCGGATCTTCCTTACGCGGTACGCCGCCTCCGACGTAGCGTTCCGGTGCTTCGGTCACTCCCGTGCCTCGCTTTCTAGCTAGTCTGTCCGGCGGCCTGCTGTACGGCCTTGATGATGTTCTCGTAGCCCGTGCAGCGGCAGTAGTTGCCCTCCAGGCCATCCCGGATCTCCTCTTCCGAAGGGTCAGGGTTCTCCTCAAGGAGGCTGATGGAAGCCATGATCATGCCAGGCGTGCAATATCCGCACTGCAGACCATGCTGCTCGTGGAAAGCAGTCTGCATGGGATGCCAGTTACCGTTCTCCGCGAGCCCCTGGACCGTGGTGATCTCACGCCCGTCAGCCTGCACGGCGAACATGGTGCACGACTTGACAGACTCGCCGTCCAGCAAGATGGTGCATGCCCCGCAGTTGGAGGTGTTGCACCCGACCATCGTCCCCGTCAGGTTCAAAGTCTCCCGCAGATAATGCACCAGGAGTGTCCTTGGCTCGACCTCGTGCTCGAAGTCTCGCCCGTTTGCTTTGACGTGAATCCTTTTCAACCCTGCCCTCCTATCCCGCGACGGCCCAAAGATCCCAGCCAGGACCGTCCATTTTCGCGCCTAGCATCCCCTTGCTTGCGCCATGTCCGCCGTCATCCGCATTACAAGACGGCTATTCTCCACCTATCCAACCGTTTCTATGCGGCCCCTTTCCGCTATTTTCTCTAGAATGCTTGGAAGTTTAGCACAGGTGTTTTTCACGGCGCACCTTGCCAAACAGCGTCCATCTGATGCCCCGAGCGCCGTCATTCGATCACCTCTACCGGCGGAGCCGGTAGCTCGTTGTAGTGCCTGTAACGCTCGGGATGGAAGAACGCCTCCACGCTCTCTATGGGGGCGTCTCCAGCCACCCGGGCCACGCGTTCGATCTTGAGCAGCGGCGCCCCCGCGTCTATCTCCAGCAAACCCGCCACGTCGGCTGGGGCGGCTGCTGCCACGATCCACTGGTGCGCCCGCTCCACCTTGAGGCCAACCGCCTCCTCGAAGAGCCTGCTCAGGGAGACCGCCCCGTAGTCCGCATCCCGCAACTCCGGGAACCTCATCACAGGCAAATACGAGTCGCACACGAAGATGGGACGCTCGTCGGCCAGCCTCAGCCGCCGCACGTAAAGCACAGCCTCACCCTCATCCACCGCCAGCCGGGATGAGATCTTCTCGTTCGCCGGCTGCTCCATACGCGCCACCAGGCGCGCCCCTGGCCTGTAGCCCCAGCGTTCGATCTCCTCGGAAAAACTACGCAGATACGCCAGGTTGGATTGCAGCCTCGGAACGGTCAGGAAGGTCCCCCGCCCAGGCTCCCGGCGCACGAGCCCCTGCCGCCGAAGCTCGTCCATCGCCCGCCGCGCCGTGGTCCGGCTCACACCGTGGTCCCTTACCAGGTCAGCCTCGCTCGGCAACCGGTCCCCAACGCCTATGTCGCCGGACTCGATCCTATCCTTCAAAACCCCCAAAAGCTGATGGTACAGCGTCCCCGCACTGGTCCGCGACAAAGGTTTCATGACCACAAATGTAGTAACAAAGTATTGTTGTGTCAAGATCAGGGACACGCCACCCACGGGCGCAAGATCCCGCCATTATGCTATAAAGCCGGTTCTCACAGTCCGTTCCAACCTTCGCGCACGGCTGGCGCGGTTGCACGGAACTGGGGAAGGCTGTTACATTGTAGTAACAGCTTATGGGAAAGGGGTGGTAGGAAAGAATAAAAGGCTACGGGGAATTATCCGAGCTTGCGTCCGGCGGTGGGCCGGGCTGCACAGGCAGACGGAAGGCAAGGGAAAGGAGCAACGTTAGTGGACACCTCCAGGATGTTCGAGTTTCCGATCAAGGAATTCTTCAAGCAACCGAGATCTCTCCTCGGAGCAGG
>JACDAR010000342.1 GCA_013695335.1 Rubrobacter sp. | reverse complement strand
CTCTCTGACATACCATCCATCGCTGGGGTGATCTACTACGTCGGACCAGCCTTCCTGCGCGAAGGCTGGAGTTCGATGGGCTCCGAAAACGTATTCGACGAAATCTACGTCTCCGGCCCTTTCGGCTTCACAGGCATCGCGCTCCACTCTGCCATCCTGCCGCTCGCGCTGCTTCTCCTGTATTTCGTCCCCAAGATTGGTCGCCGCGATCACAGGAGGATATTTCTCTGGTTCCTGATCGGCTGGTTTGGACACGCCGCCGCAGACTTCCTCACCCACGCGGCCAACGCGCGCCCACTCTTCTGGCCGCTCTCCGGCTGGACATGGAATAGCCCCATCTCCTACTACGATCCACTCCACTACGGTCGGGAATTCTTCCTCATAAGCCACGCACTCATGCTGCTGATCCTGGTCACGCTCATCATTCGCCGCATCCTCGACAGCAGGCGAAAATCTCCCGCCAGAAACTCGTAGGCGTAGCGAGTCAGTAGGCTCAGAGTTCGGGACTTTATTCGCCTTTTAGATTCGACGTGAAAACTATCACGTGCGAATATTGCAATTGCAAAGTTTGCGCGTAATATCAATAAGTCGAACTTTGGAGGCGAAGAGATGATCAAGGATCGGGGTCTCGAAAGGGGCATTGGCGAGGAGGGGTGGCACGTACATTCGGTGCTGCCTTCGCTGGCGATGGCTTTCAAGAGGACGGTTGCGGCGGTAGAACGCGAGTCTGGCGTGGCCGGGATGAAGTTGTTCGTGCTCGGTGCGCTGGCCCGCCAGGATGGCATGAGCCAGGGCGAGTTCACGCAGGCGTATGAGATGGCTGACGCTTCGCGTGTGACGCGGACGGCCCAGGCGATGGAGGCCGACGGTTACATCAGGCGGGAACGCGACCCCGAGGATAACCGGGTAGTCAGGATGTACCTGACGGATGAGGGCCGCGAAGTTCTGACGAGGATGCCCGAGGTGAACGAGGCCTTGCGACAGCGCGTCCTCAGCGTTTTGGGCGAAGAAGAGTTCGAAGAACTGCGGCGGATGCTCGGGCTTCTCGCCGGGGCTATGAAAGAGTAGGCGGAGGATCTTGAAGATTTCGAACATATCATTCGGGGGAGGGCTTGCATGGGTGTAAACGCGATGGAGGCGCCAGGCAGGCGGGCTACAGTTCTGGCGGTAGCGGGGTTGATGCTCTCGCTGTTCCTCGTGGCGCTCGACCAGACGGTCGTTGGCACGGCGCTGCCCAAGATCATCGCGGACCTCGAAGGTTTCGAGAGGTATGCTTGGGTGACCACAGCGTACCTTCTGGCCTCTACCGCTATGATCCCGGTGATCGGGAAGCTCGGCGACATCTACGGACGCAAGTGGTTCATAGTCTCCGGGGTTGCGGTATTCCTCGCTGCCAGCGCGTTGTGCGGCGCGGCGTGGGGGATGACCGAGTTGATAATCTTCCGCGGCCTGCAGGGGCTCGGTGCGGGTATGATCTTCTCGAACATCTTCACCAGCATCGCCGACATCTTCCCCGACCCGGCGCGGCGGGCCAAGTTCCAGGGGATATTCTTCAGCGTGTTCGCGCTTTCGAGCGTGATCGGCCCGACCCTCGGTGGTTGGATCACTGACAACCTCGATTGGCGGTGGGTCTTCTATATCAACCTGCCGCTCGGCATCTTCTCGTTGTTTGCGCTTCCGTTCGTGCTGCCCCAGAGCAGCCACCGTCGCCGGGTGAAGATCGACTACCTCGGCGCGGCGACCATAACGGCGTCCGTGATCGGGCTGCTGCTTGCGCTGTCGTGGGTTGGCGAGGGATACGACTGGAACGATACCCGCGTGGTCATAGGCTTCATAGTGGCCGGGGCGCTTCTGGCCGTGTTCATACCGATCGAGCTTCGCGCCAAAGAGCCCATCATCCCGCTCTCGCTGTTCAAGAGTCGGGTATTTACCTCGGCCGCGCTGCTCATGTTCCTGGTTGGCATCGGGATGTTCGGGATCATCCTGTATACGCCGCTATTCGTGCAGGGCGTGCTCGGCAAGACAGCCACCGGGTCGGGCGCGGTTCTCACACCGCTCGTCTTCGCCATGACCGGCGTGGGAATCCTCGTCGGGCAGATCGTGAGCCGGGTCAAGCGGGTCAAACCATTCATCATCCTCGGGGCCGTGATCATGACGGTCGGCGTCTACCTGCTGACCACGCTCGACGTTGACTCCACCCAGGCCACCGTCGCCGTCTACCTGGCGATCACCGGCCTCGGACTCGGCCAGATAATGCCGACCGCCACGCTCGCCGTTCAGAGCACCGTTTCGAGGGAGATCATCGGCGTTGCGACATCGGCGACGCAGTTCATCCGCTCGCTAGGCTCCACGGTCGGGACGGCGGTGATCGGCTCCATAGTCACCAAGGGGTACGCCGAGAACCTGGCCGCGAACGCCCCGGCCCAGGCTCCGGATCGCCTGGTCTCCGCCCTGAACAACCCCCAGGCTCTGGTCAGCGACGAGGCGAGGGCCGCGCTCTCCCGCGCGGTCTCGTCATTCCCCGGTGGCGAGCAACTCCTGAACCAGGTAATAGACACGGCCCGCGAAGCCCTCTCCGGCTCCATCCACGACGGCTTCGTATTCACGCTCGTCGGCATGATAGCGGCCATAGGCGCGGCCCTGCTCATGAAGAACATACGGCTGGAGGAGCAGGGCGCCGCGCCGGCTCCCGCCCCCGTCTCCAGAGACAGGCAAGAGGATCTTCTCACCGGCGTCACGCTCGCCTATCTCTCGAGGCGGGTGGAGAGCGCCAACGGGGACTCCCCGAACCTCATCCGCGCCGTGTCGGAGCTCGTCTCGCCGAACGGAGACGCTTCGGAGCGAGACCGCGCGCTCCAGGCCAACGACGAGGTGCTCAAACCGCTGTCGCAGCAAATCTTGATGGACTACCTGCGGGAGAAGAACGGCGAGGTGGTTACACAGAGAGGAGCGGAGTCATGACCAAGTACTTTATAGGGGCGGTCGGGGCGCTCATAGGCGTACTCGCCGGGGCGTGGCTGATGCTCGCCCCGTTCGCGCTCGCCTACCAGCCTTCAGGTGCTGACTGGGCCGACCCAACGTACACCGATTTCTGGACCGGGTTGCCTTTGTTGATCGTCTCTCTGGTCGGGCTCGTCGTGTACGCCGCCGGGTTGGTCGGGGAGATGCGAGAGCGGGGAATAATCGA
>JACDAR010000341.1 GCA_013695335.1 Rubrobacter sp. | reverse complement strand
GCCCGCACTTGAGAATATTATTAGGATGAGATGTTCGGGCCCGAAGACATAGCCGAGGGCTTCAGTGTACCGAGTTGCTCGTAGTCGACGGCATAGCGCTGTGCGAGCCAGATCTGTCCCTCGATCGGGAGCGCCGCCCGCGTGCGGCGGGCCGCCTGCTTGGAGACCCCACGACCTATGGCAGCGACTATTTTCTCTCGAAGGTCTTCGGAATAACCATTCATGCAGCCATGGTGTCATCGTTTCACCTCTGCTGCAACGTGCTGAAAAGGACTAGGCACGAATGCTACTGGGCCGGTCCACGCGAACGCGAGGGCCCGAAACTCAACCTGGAGGTTACCTTCGTGCTGGAGGAGACCACTTAGGCGCAGAGGGACCAGCTGACTGTCTTCGTGGGGCTGGGGTCTAGACTCCAGCCTCGGCTTTCCTCTTCATGCCTCTATTCACCGGAGTGCGTGAAAGGTGACAGTGTGTTGAAAAAGTGGCCTTCGCAGCGATCCTAGCCTCCGAACGAGACACAGAGCGCCGAGGGACGGTGCTTCCTCCGTCGCCCGTAGAAGGCGCCGGGCAGGAGCAAGCAGGGGTTTGCAGCAGCCTGTTCACCTTCTGGTAGATGCGCCGCCTTTCGAGGACCGTTATCGTTACGTTCGCGCCGTATGTACGGAGAAGGAGATAGGTAGATGTTCTGCAGGGTGGCCTTGCACGAAAAGGTGCCGGGCAGCGTGGCCTCGGATGGGGCCAGGAACTTCCGCGCATGGGTCAAAGGGCTGCCGGGCTTCGTCGGCGGCCCTCGGGCCGCTGTTGTTCGGGTTCGTTGTCGAGGGGACCTCGTACTCGATGGCCTGGCTGCTCTGTGCTGGCGTCGCCCTGCTTGCGGCGGCTGCCATACTGGCAGGGAGAGCCATGGTTCTGCGCGAACGCACAGTCCCTGGCTAGACGGAAGGGCGCCCGGAACTTCGTCCGGCAAACTCCGGTGAAACATAGTACGGTGTGGCGCGTGAAAGCCTCCCCGGAGCATCGCAGAGTCTGGGCTTACTATGCGCTTCTGTTCGTGGCCGGGCTCACCATCCTGGTGGGATGGTGGGCGCGGGTATTCGACATTACCTTCCCCAACAAGCGGATGTGGGATGAGATCTACTTTCCAGTCTTCGCCAGAGACTATCTGAAGGGCGTCCCTTTCTTCGACCTGCATCCTCCCCTCGGCAAGTTCATCCTGGCCGTCAGCATCGCCATATTCGGCGATGACCCGTTGGGATGGCGGTTTATGCCAGCGGTGTTCGGATGCGCGCTGGTGGTGCTGGCGGCGGTCTTCGCGCGTAGATATTTTGGGGATTCCGTTCCGGCCATCTTGCTCGCCGCCCTCTTCGGGGGGGAGACGATCTTCATAATCTATTCGCGCACGGGTCTGCTGGACGGCATCCTTGTATTCTTCGTGCTGGCTACGTTTTTGATGGCGCTGCGGGCCGAGAACCGGGATCAACTGGTGTGGCCCGCGCTGCTGCTCGGGCTGACCATCGCCATCAAATGGGCTGTGCTCGGTATTGCCATCCCCATCGGATATATCCTGTGGCACAAGGGGCTCTTCCGGCCTTTTCTCGCCAGCTTGAGCATCTCCGCCGTGGTCTACATACTGGTCGTGTTCGCAGGCCAGATCTGGAACCCGACAGGCCCGTTCGACACCTTCAGCAACCAGAACACGGTGATGAACGTAATCGAGTGGCACAAGCAGGCCCTCCGCAACGCGGGCAGGTCCATCCCCAACAGCGAGGGGTCGCAGTGGTGGACGTGGCCGCTGCTTGGGCGTCCGATCATCTTCTTCCACGATACCAACGCGGCTGGCAAAGACCTCGTCTTCCTCGCCATCGGCAACCCTTTCGTGTGGTGGAGCAGCACGCTCGCGGTTCTCACCGGGGCGGGAGAGATCATCCGCCGCCTTATCTTCAGAAAGCCGCTCGCCGACCATCAACTAGTCCCGATAGTGATGGGCTATGCCTTCCTCATGCTGCCGTGGATACCAGGAACCCGCATCCCTTACGTGTACAACTACCTGCCGGGATACGCCTTCGCCCTGCTTGCCCTGACGTACTGGCTAACCCTGCTGTGGAGGTACAGGTGGTGGGGACCATGGATTGTAGTCTTCTATACGGTTCTCGCTTTCGCGTTCACCCTGTACTTTCTGCCCCTGGTTACGGGGCTGCCGCTGGATCACGAGAGCCTGCGCCAACACGTGTGGATAGAGACTTGGGACCACGGCGAGTTTCAATAATCCCGCGTTCGGATGGGCTTACCCAAAGAAAGAGGGGCCGGGATTCTTCCCGGTCCCTCTTTTCGTTCTCTGAAGGATAGTTTAGAAGAACACTTTCTCGCAATCGTCGGCCACGTCGTCGCCCTTGTCGGCGTTGACCACGTCTTGGCCGCTGCCGCACTGGATGATGTCCCTGGCCTTCGCACCGCTGGCCGCGACTATTGTGTCGTTGCCAGGACCGCCTGAGATGGTGTCCACCGACCGGTCTGTGCCGAACTCTCCGGCGCCGTCGAAGATGTCGTCGGCGCCAGGGCCACCAGAGATGTCGTCGGCGCCAAGGCCGCCGAGAATGTAGTCGCCGCCGTTGCCGCCGGAGAGGGTGTCTGAGCCTTTGTCGCCGTTGTCGTGGCCGTTCACCGGGGCGGAACCGCGTATCCTGTCTCTGCCGTCGCCGCCGAAGATGGTGTCGTCACCGAAGCCGCCGTTCAGCCAGGAGTCGTCGCCATCGCGACCGTTGATCGTGTCGTTGCCTCCGCGACCGTCGATCTGGTCCGCATTCACCGTGCCGGAGAGGAGGTCGTCGCCGGAGGTGCCATTCGGCATGGCCGCGAAAGCCGTGCCCGTCGAGAGAATCGCCATCGTCGCCACCGCCGCAATAACCTTGCCCGTCCTCATCATCTCCGCACTCCTTCTCCCCCTCCATTTACCGGCCTCCCTGGCCGCCATATCTGGAACTTTAGAGAAGTTGCGTTACGTTACGGCGACAAGCGGGTAACACTTCGGTACTTTTTTGGTAACGGTTGTATAACAAGGGCGTTATGCGGGGAAAATATCCGAAAAGCCCAGGAAATTGTAGGTCAGGATCTCCCCGATATTTCGAACACGTTTCTATTTCGCAGCTTGCCCTGGAGTTGAGCTTCAGACCTGCCCCTGAGCTTTACCGAAGCCTCCCCCGCCTGGGCTCTGGATCGTGACGATATCTCCAGCTTCGAGTTCCCGGCTGATCTTGGGCGGCAATTCCTCGCCGTTGAGGAGATTTTTGCCCACCTCGCCGGGTTCACCACCCTGGCTCCCCTGTGGCGGGTGTCTGCGGCGGTCGGTCAATAGGGAGAGGCTCGCCGGTTCCAGAACGCGGACGGAACGGACTATGCCGTCGCCGCCCCGGTTTGCCCCGGCGCCACCAGATTCGTAGCGCAGTTCGTAGCGTTCGATCCGCATGGGGTACTCGAGTTCGAGGGCTTCGATGGGGGTGTTCAGCGTGTTGCTCATCCCGATGTGGACGCCTGAAGGACCGGGGCCATCCGAACCAGCGCCCTGCCCGCCGCCGATGGTCTCGTAGTATGTCCAGCCTGGGTCGCCGATGATAACGTTGTTCATAGTCCCCTGACCCTGGGCCGGAACCCTCTCAGGTGCGAACCCCGAGAGCGCCATGAGTACCGTGTCCGCGATGCGGTTGCTCGTCTCCACGTTACCTGCCACAACCGCCGACGGGTATGTGGCGTTGACCAGGCTTCCTTCCCGGGCTTTGATCTCCAACGGCACGTACGTTCCTGCGTTGGCGGGAATATCCTTCGGCAACAGGACGCGCAAAGCGAAGTAGCAGGCCGAGCGTGTGACGGGCAGCGGACAGTTGATATTGCCCGCCACCGAATCGGCGGTCTCCGTGAGGTCCATGGTCATGGTGTCGCCTTCTATCCGAACTGTCGCCCGAACCGGGATGTCCTCGTCGGTGACGCCATCTCCCTCCATGTAGTCTTCGGCGGAGTGCTCGCCGTCAGGCAGCTCGCGGATGGCCTCGCGGGTGCGCTTCTCGGCGTAGGAGATCACCTCCTCGAAAGCCGCCAGTACCGTATCCCTGCCCCGACGTTCCATCAGCTCCCGGACGCGTTGTTCGGCGATGTTGTTGGCGGCGATCTGGGCGCGCAGGTCGCCGCGCCGGATGTCAGGGGTACGGACGTTAGCAAGCAGCAGGTCGAGCACGTCCCTGACGTACTCGCCACTGCGCACGAGACGGATCGGCGGGATGACGATCCCCTCCTGGTAGATCTCACGCGAGTCGGAGGGCATGGAGCCTGGCCGCATCCCACCCACGTCCGAGTGGTGCGCCCGCGTGACGGCGTAGCCGACGATCTCACCGTCATCGTCCGAGACGGGGGAGACGAGGGTTATGTCTGGAAGGTGGGTGCCGCCGGAGTACGGATCGTTGATGGCGAATACGTCGCCCGGCTCCGGGTCGCGCGTCATGATCGCCGCGACTGCCTCAGGCATCGCACCGAGGTGGACCGGCATGTGTTCAGCCTGGGCGACCATCTGTCCCTGATCGTCGAAGAGCGCCGTCGAGCAGTCGCGCCGCTCCTTGATGTTCGAGGAATACGAGCCTCGAATGAGGACGGCGCCCATCTCCTCCGCGATCCCGGCAAGCGCGCTCGCCAGCACCGAGAGCGTCACCGGATCCAGCTTTTGCCCGCTCATTCTTTCTCCAGTACCAGCGTGCCGACGCCGTCAACCGCCCCTCGCCAGCCGGGCCGAACTACGCAAGTGGATTCCTTGAACTCGACGATCGCTGGTCCCGATACTTCCGAGCCCTCGCCCATCGTCTCCCGGTCGAGCACTGCCACCTCCAGCCACTCGCCGTCGAAGTTCGCCTTTCGTGAACCGGATTCCGGTTCACTTTCCGCCGCCGGTTCGTGTAACTCCGGTTTCTCGACGGGGACTGTGGCGATGAGACGCAGGTTCACGAGTTCCACGGCTTCGTCATCCATCCTGTAGCCGTAGCGTTGTTCGTGGGATGCGTGGAAGCGGGACTCCAGCTTCTGGAGAGAGCCCGCATCCACCGTGATCTCGAACGACTGCCCCGCATAGCGGAGGTCAGCCCGGCGGGTGTACTTCGGTTCATCCAGATCTTTCGCGGCGGTATTCTTCATCTCCACGAACCTGTTCTCGAACGTCTCCTCGTCTACTTCCTCCAGATCGGTGAGATAAGGGTTCACGTAGTCGCGGCGAAGGTCGGAGATGGCGAGACCTAGCGCGCTGAGTACGCCACCGGCCCGTGGAACGAGCACCGTGTTGATACCGAGTTCCTCTGCCAGCGAGCAGGAGTGCATACCGCCAGCGCCCCCGAAGGCGAGCAGGGCGAAGTCGCGCGGGTCAAGGCCGCGTTCGACGCTGATCACACGCAGCGCCCTTACCATCTCCGCATCCGCAACCCTCAGTATCCCGAGCGCCGCCTCCTCTGCATCAAGCCCGAGCTTCCCACCCAGGTCTGAAAGCGCCTTCCCAGATAGCTCGCGCTGGAGCACTACCTCACCACCCAGCTCCGTGCCGTCGGCAAGGTACCCGAGGAATAGGTTCGCATCCGTCACCGTCGGCTCCCCGCCGCCCTTGCCGTATGAAGCGGGACCGGGCTCCGCGCCAGCCGAATGCGGGCCGACACGCAGCGCACCGCCAGGGTCGGACCAGGCAACGGAACCGCCACCCGCGCTGACCGTGTGCACGTCCACCATTGGAAGTTTGATCGGCACTCCCGCGACCACGGTCTCCGTGGTGGTCTGGGCCTCACCCTCGATGATAGGTGCAACGTCGGTCGAGGTTCCGCCCATATCGAAGGTCAGAAGGTCGTGGTAGCCGCTCTTCTCGCCCATATAGGCCGCACCCACTACGCCCCCGGCCGGGCCGGATAGAACGCAGCCCGCAGCGTCGGATATGGCATCCTCAAGCGGCACCACGCCGCCTGAAGACTGCATGATCAGGGGTCCCGGAACACCGGCTTCCTCAGCCTTCTCGGCCAGGTTCGAGAAATAGGCGGCGAGCCTGGGCGCGAGATATGCGTCAGCGGCGGTGGTCGAGAATCGCTCGTACTCCCTGAACTCGGGCAACACCTCGCTGCTCAGGGAGACGTGAAGGTCTGGCATGGCTTCCCTGAGCGTTTCCCCGACGCGCCGCTCGTGCTCAGGGTGCATGAAAGCGAAGAGCAGGCACACCGCGACCGCCTCCACCTCTGCATCCTCGACGCTTGAGATGGCAGCTTTCAGGCTGTCTTCGTCGAGGGGGGAGATCTCACCTTCCTGCCCCATCCTCTCGCTGACCATGAAGCGAAGCTCTCGCGGTACGAGCGGTGGGGGGCGGTCGTGTGTCAGGTCGTAGAGGGCTGGTCGGTTCTGGCGGGCTATCTCCAGGATATCCCTGAAGCCCTCCGTCGTGACGAGCGCCGTACGGGCGCCTCGTCGTTCCAGCAGGGCGTTCGTGGCGACCGTCATACCGTGGGCGAGGGCGAGGACGGCGTCCGGTTCGACCTCTGAGGTCTGGATGGCGCCCATCACGCCTTCTGACTGGTCCTGCGGAGTGGACGGGACTTTCGCGGTGATCAGGGTTCCCTCGGAGAGGGCGACGAGATCCGTGAACGTGCCGCCCACGTCCACCCCGAGCCTGATGTCTTTCAAGCCGAATTAAGCCTGTTCCGAGACGAGCTGGCGTTCCTCGGGATCGTCCTCGTAGATGTCTTTCTGGAAGGTCTCTTCCGCGAGGAAGTAGCAGAGGACGCTCAGGGCGCACAGGGCCGCTATGTACACGGCGATCAGGACCGTACCCCCGATTGGGAACAGCGAGGTCGCGATGATCGGGGCGAGGGCGCCCCCGAAGATGCCGGCGATCTGGTAGCTGAACGAGGCCCCGCTGTAGCGCACCCGCGTGCCGAACAACTCGGCGTAGAAGGCCCCCTGGGCGCTGTACACGCAGGCGTGCCCGAGGCTCAACCCGGCGATGGTCGCAAGCACGATCAGGATGGAGGACTTCGTATTGAGCAGCCCGAAGAACGGGAACGTCCAGACCGCGAGGAACGCGGCGCCCGCAATCAGGAGCGGTCTTCGGCCTATCCGGTCGGACAGCGAGGCAAACAGGGGGATGGTGAAGACCTCGATGAGCGCGGCCACCGCAATAGCCGTCAGGCCGACGCTCGAAGGCAGGCCAAGGTTGGTCGAAATGTGAGTCAGCGAGTAGACGGCCAGGATGTAGAAAGAGGCGTCGATGCCGATTCGTGAGCCAACGCCGAGTATCAGGTTCTTCGGATACGTTCGAAACACGTCAACTATCGGCGTCTGGGCTTCGGTCTGGGACTCTTGAACCTGCCTGAACGCTGGACTTTCGAGAATCCTGAGCCTGATGAACAGCCCGATCGCCACCAGTATGAAGCTGAGAAGGAACGGTATGCGCCACGCCCACGCGCCGAACGCGGCGTCGCCAGCCAGCGCCGAAACTATGGCGAAGACGCCGGTTCCGATGACCAGTCCGGCTGGGGCCCCGCTCTGCGGCCAGCTTCCGTTCAGGCCGCGGCGGCCTTCGGGGGAGTGTTCGACGGCCATGAGCACGGCGCCGCCCCACTCGCCGCCGAGCCCGATGCCCTGGAACAGGCGAAGTACGACGAGTATGATCGGCGCCCAGATCCCGATGGTGTCGAAGGTCGGCAGGCACCCGACCAGGAAGGTGGCGACGCCCATGATCAGGAGTGTCACGACGAGCATGGTCTTCCGCCCCAGCCTGTCACCGTAGTGGCCGAAGATCAAGCCGCCCAATGGACGGGCCGCGAAGCCTACGGCGAAGGTCGAGAAAGCGAGAAGCGTGCCCGCAAGCTCCGAGAAGTCCGGGAAAAAGAGCGCGGGGAAGACCAGCGCGGCCGCCGTCCCGAAGATGAAGTAGTCGTACCATTCGATGGTCGTGCCGATAAAGCTCGCCGCGACGACCTGGCGTATCGAGGTTGGCATCCCGGTGTGCTCGCCGCCCGCTCTCTCCACGTCGCCCTCCCTCGCGGTTTTTGTTCCCCGCCCCCGATACTAGCGGGACTTGCGAACTTTAGTCAAGCGGTCGGCTGGTTTGACCCTGAACCCACGGGCCAGCAAACTGGAAGTGGGTAACAGGGAAGGTCACACATAGGGAGGATTTTGATGCACGACAGGCAGAACGGCCCGCCCCGGGTCTTCGATCTGGAGCAGCCTCGCACGCAGGGGATGCCGATCCATCCAGCGCATCAGCAAGCCGGGTATTCGTATCTGCTTCACCGTCACCACGAGGATGAGTACCGCCCCGAGGAGACCGGTCCCCGTACCGGGGCCGCGGGAATCTTGATCATGAGCGAGCACACCGGAACGCACATCGACGCCCTATCTCATCAGGCTGATTCGCTCGTGCTCTGCGGCGGCATCCCGGTTGACGGAACCGTGCAATCTGCCCGCGGCTTCACCAGGCACGGTGTCGAGGAGATACCCCCGATCATGGCGCCTGGAGTTCTCCTCGACGTGGCGGCGGCCGAGGGCGTCGAGTGCCTGGAACCCGGCCATGCAGTGAGCGCCGAAGACCTCGAAAGGTGCTGCGAGCGGCAGGGGGCCACCGTCGAGCCGGGGAGCGTGGCGCTAGTCCGAACCGGTCAGTCCCGCCACTGGGAAGCCCCCGAACGCTACCTTGATGGGCCTGGGATGGACGCGAGCGCCGCCTACTGGATGGCCGAGAGACAGGTCCTGGCCGTCGGCGCGGATAATATGGCCTGGGACGTGCCCGGCGTGGTTGACCCTGACCTCGGATACGCGTTGCCTGGACATCTGATCCTGCTGGCCCGCCACGGCATCTACATAGTCGAGAACCTGCAACTGGACGATCTGGCAGCCTCGGGCCACTACCGCTTCGAGTTCGTGTGCGCGCCGCTCAAGTTCGTCGGGGCCACGGGATCGCCAGTCAGGCCCGTGGCTGTGGTCTCAGAGGATTCCTGAGTAGATCTGACTCAGGCTTCCTCATTCGTGTGCTGCCCGAGGGTCGGTGGGGGACGACGGATCGGGAGCCGTTCTCCATCCACGAGCACCGGTGAGGCGAGCATCTTCAGCATTCCGGCGGCAGGATGGTCCACTTCTTGCAGAATGCCAGAGCCGAGTACGTGTTCGTCCGAGAAAACGTCGGACAATGTATTGACCGGGCCGCATGGGATTCCGGCTTCCCGGATAGTGCTGATCCACTCTTCAGCCTTCCGCTTCGAGAACTCACCCTGCAACTCGGCGACGAGCGTATCCCGGTTGGCGACGCGGTCGGGGTTCGTGGCGTAGCGTTCATCTTGTGCGAGATCCGGACGTCCGACAGCCTCGCATAACTTCGCGAACTGGGCGTTGTTGCCGATCGCGACGGCGAGGTCCATGTCCGAGGCTGAGAAAGACTGGTATGGGACGATGGTTGGATGGGCGTTTCCCAGGCGGCCTGTGTCCTCACCCGTGAGGAGGTATTCCTGGGCGCGATTGGCCAGCCAGGAGAACGTGCTCTCGAAGAGTGGAACCTCGATCCTGGCTCCCTCCCCGGTCTCCGAGCGCCGATGCAGCGCGGCCAGGATGGCTGTCGAGGCTTGCAGCCCGCACACGATGTCCGCGATGGCGACCCCGACTTTCGTCGGAGATCCGCCTTCGGAGTCGGGGAAGCCGGTGATGCCCATGATCCCTGCTCTCGCCTGCACCAGGAAGTCGTAGCCTGGGCTGTCCTCATCGGAGCCAGGGCCGAAGCCGGTGATGGAGCAGTATATGAGGCCGGGATTCGTCTCCCTGAGTGTTTCGTAGCCGAGGCCGAGCCTCTCCAGGGCGCCGCGCCGCCAGTTCTCTATGAGCACGTCGGCGTTCGCGGCGAGTTCCTTGACTCGCCCCAGACCATCCGGTGATTTCAGATCTACCCCGGTGGAGCGTTTGTTACGGTTCACGGCCAGGAAATACGCTGACTGGCGATCTTCACCCTCTCCGGCGAACGGCGGCCCCCAGTGACGGGTGTCGTCGCCGCGCTCGGGATGCTCGACCTTGAGTACGTCAGCCCCGAGGTCGGCCAGCGTCATCGTCGCGTACGGGCCAGCGAGAACCCGTGAGAGGTCGAGCACCTTCACGCCTTCGAGGGGGAGCAAGCAGCTAACCCTCTGGTCGGTCGCCTATGAGGAAGAGGTGTGTCGGCCCTGGAGCTATGTTGCGACCCCGGTGCGCCCCGTTGCCGGGCGGAGCCGGAGGATGCAGAAATGCCTCGCCTTTCGAGGCCCTGAGTGGCCCGCGACCGTCGTCGAACTGGTATTCGATCCGGCCCGAGATCACGAACCCCCGATGCCCTTCTTCGCACCAATCCTCGCGTCCGACGCCCTCCCCATACTCGACGGTCGCCCAGCGGGCTCCATCCACCGCGGCCTCCCGAGCCCGGATTCCGGGGGCATCGTCTGTCCATTCCATATCGCCGAAGGGTACGTTGCGCGCCTCGTCCATGAACGCAGTTTAGAACGAATGGCTGGTTCGTGGAGGAACTTCCAAATGCAATGCTCTAGGCGAGCATGTCGTTCTGGGAGATGATCCTCTCCGGGGTGAGCCTCACGACCAGCTCGCCGGGGACTGCGTTGCGGCGCCCGAACGCTTCGG
>JACDAR010000328.1 GCA_013695335.1 Rubrobacter sp. | reverse complement strand
ATCCTGTGCGGCGAGGTGGGGGAGCACCTGATCGAGGGTATAGCCGACGGCTTCGTCCCCGGTATCTTCAGCCGCCACAAGAAGCTCGTAGACGACACCTTGAGCGTCGAGTCCGAAGAGGCCGTCGAGACCATGCGCCACCTGGCGAAACGCCACGGTCTCTTCGTCGGACCCAGCAGCGGGGCCAACCTGATCGCCGCGCGAAAAGTC
This sequence comes from Rubrobacter sp., assembly GCA_013695335.1. Lineage (GTDB taxonomy): Bacteria > Actinomycetota > Rubrobacteria > Rubrobacterales > Rubrobacteraceae > JACDGB01. The sequence continues at coordinate 9,307 of JACDAR010000328.1, read as the reverse complement.
CGCAAGACCCATCCCGAGATGAAAACGGTCGTCACGCTCTTCTGCGACGAGGGAGAGAAGTACATCAGCGAGCACTTCGCCCAGAAAGATGAGGTACGGGTCACCTCCGAGAACTACTCCTGAGCCGAAAGAGACATGCCGGCGTCTGGCCGGCGGCATTGCCGTTGCGCCAGACGAGGATCGGCAGCCTTGAGAGGACGGCGCTCGTGGCGAAGATCCGCGCGACGAACGCGAGCAGTGTCAGGTTCGCGAAGGACCCCCCGCCACTCTTGCTCGTACAGCACCCTTGACGGAAAAGGAATATTTCCGGGCTTCGGCGAACAGTTCTCCCCAAAAGGGTGGGCGGCGCATGTGGGGCGGCGTCTCGGTCCTCAGGTACTCCAGTTCTTCGGGCGTGGAGGTGCGCCCCAGTATCTCGTTGCGGTGCGGGTGGCGTCCGAAACGCTCTATCACGTCGCGGGCTCCTTTGGTCTGAGAGATCCCGAACTCGGACTCCGCGCGCAGGTAGGGCGAGGCTTTGGCCGCTTCCTCCTCAGCAGCAGGCGCCTCCTTCGCTGCGCCACTGCCAGCACGAAAGGCCTGGCCTCGTCCAAGAGCCAGCGCAGGCGATCCAGGTGTCCGCACCCGGGGCATCGAAGAACCCACTCTCCGTCGTCGAGTACTGGCTCCCGGTACTCGAACTCCTCACCACCACAGTCACAGCTCTCCCGTACCGGGGTCTCCTCCCGCTCGACCGGTCTCGCGACCGGCTGCTCTGCCAGCCCCGCCATGCGCAGCAGGGATAGTAAGGCAGATCGGAGGAGGCCGGCGCGCCGCTGTGTGTCAGGCACACCGGCCATCCGGGTCCGATCCGTGAGGTGTTGTGCCACTGCCGCCTGATCCGAGGCTCTCCAGAACGAGATGTCGCAAAAATGGTTCACTGCTCTCCTTCCCCGTGCTACTTCGGGCGTTCCGTCCTGTCTGGATCATGCTCCTGGCGATTCGCCGCTCCCAGAGACAACCCAAACAACAACCCAAACAATCGCCAAAAAACGTGTGCTAGGATGTCGGCGGGTGGCCCGCGGGCAGGAGGCAGAAGAAGTGGAAACCGGCACCGGCCTCACTTTCGGGGATCTACTCCGGCGCCACCGCAACTCGGCCAACATTACCCAGGAGGACCTGGCCGGAAGGACGGGCCTCACCCCCCAGGCCATCGGCCTGATCGAGCGCGGGGAGCGGCGCCGCCCTCACAGGCACACCGTAGGGAAGCTGGCGGAAGTCCTTGGGTTGGCCGGACAGGACCTCGCCGGGTTCGAGGCTGCTGCCCGCCGCTCCTCCATCCGCCGCCCGCCGCCAGAGTCCTCCCGCCGCGACCTTCCCGCGCCGCCCACACCCCTGGTCGGACGCGACCACGAAGTGGCGGCCGTAGCCCGCCTCCTGCTGCGCGAGGACGTGCGCCTGCTGACCCTGACCGGTCCCGGCGGCGTCGGCAAGACCCGGCTGGCCGTCGAGGTGGCTGGCCGCTCGCGCGGGGCGTTCGCGGACGGGGTCGCCTTCGTGCCGCTGGCTCCCCTGCGAGATGCCGCCCTGCTTCCCTCGGTCCTCGCCGTGACGCTTGGGATCAAGGAGGTGGCGGGACAGACGCTACGGGAGACCCTGACATGGAAGCTGCAAGACAGGCAGATGCTGCTGGTTCTCGATAACTTCGAGCATCTCCCAACGGCTGCTCAGGTTGTTGGCGAGCTTGTAGGGAGATGCCTGCGGCTGACGGTGCTGGTGACGAGCCGGGCGCCGCTGCGCCTCGGCGGGGAGCGCCAGTTCCCCGTGCCGCCGCTGCCCCTTCCCGACGCGGAAGGCCCGATGCAGATGGAGGTCTTGGAGCAGTCACCAGCGGTGGAACTCTTCCGCCAGCGTGCCCAGGCCGTCGTGCCCACCTTCGAGCTTACGGACACGAACGTGGCCACGGCGGCACGGATCTGCCGGAGGCTGGACGGGCTGCCGCTGGCGATCGAGTTAGCGGCGGCGCGGGTCAAACTATTTCCCCTGCGGGCGCTGCTTGCGAGGCTAGATCCTGGACTGCAGCTACTTACGGGAGGAGCTCGTGACCTGCCAGAGCGGCAGCAGACGCTGCGCGACGCGATCGCGTGGAGCTACGATCTCCTCGATGCCGGTGAGCAGGCTTTGTTCCGTCGCCTCGCCGTCTTTGCCGGCGGCTGTACCCTGGAAGCGGCTGAGGATGTCTGCGATTTCGGGGCCGTCGAGCATGCGGCGTGCAGCGTCTTGGAGACATTGGCATCGCTAGTGGACAACAGCCTGCTGGTACCGATATCCGACTCCTCTACCTGCCAAGACGAAGAGGAAACACGCTTCACGATGCTGGAGACGATCCGGGAGTACGCCCTGGAACGCCTGACATCGAGCGGCGAGGTGGAGGAGGTGCAACGGAAGCACGCCCAGTACTACCTGGCGCTGGCGGAGGCCGCGCAGCCTGAAGCCTCTGGGCGCTTGGACGGGGTAGAGTGGTGGTCGTTGTTGTTGACTCGGCTGGGGGGAGAGTACGATAACCTGCGAGCAGCGCTGGGCTGGGCCGTACAGAATCGGGAGGCTGAGACGGGAGCGCGGTTGGCGCTGGCACTGTGGCGGTTCTGGATTGAGCACAGCTACCTGAGCGATGGACGCCAGTGGATGGAGGCGGTCTTGGCGCTAGATGGAGCGAAAGGCCAGACCGGAGAAGCTCCGCACGAGCTGCCCGCACGCACGCAGGCGTACCTGCTCCAGATAGCAGGTATCCTGGCCATGGCGCAAGGGGACCACGATCACGCGGTGGCGCTGCATGAAGAGGGCATGACCGTGTATCGGGAGCTGGGCCATAAAAAAGGTGTGGGTGCTGCACTCCGCGAGCTGGGGTTTGTGGCCTATGAGCAGGGAGACTACGAACGCGCGGTGCGCCTGCACGAGCAGTCCCTCGCCCTGGCCCGTGAGTTTGGTACTACGTTTAGTGTCGCCTGGAGCCTCCGCGCCCTGGGGGACGCGGTGCGCGGGCAGGGAGATATCAGACGCGCGACAACGTTGCTGGAAGAGAGCCTGGCTTTGTCTCGTGGCCTGGAGAACGCGTGGGGCATCGTGCGCACGCTCACCAGCCTCGGGAACGTGGCGTGCGAAGCAGGCGAAGATGCGCGGGCGTCGAGGTTGTACGAAGAGAGCCTGGAGCTGGGACGGTGGGTGGGCCTCAAACATACCATCCTGCCCTGCCTGGAGGGGCTGGCCCGAGTAGCGGTCGCGCAAGGGAGGATGGAACGGGTAGCGCGGCTCAGTGGGGCAGCCGTCGCGCTGCGCGAGGATACCGGCTGGCCCCTCCCACCGGCCAGGCGCGCCGAGCACGACCGTATCGTGGATGCGGCCCGCGCCGCGCTGGGAGAAGACGAGTTCGCGTCCGCGTGGGCAAAGGGCCACGCGCTGCACCTCGATGAGGCCATCACGGAGGCCCTGAGCCACGACGAATAACGAGCAGCGCCGCGGGAGCGACCGCGCGAGCCTTATCTGACGAGTAGCCTGCCTCCTCCGCCGGAGACATCCGGGATGGCCTATGCTAGCCTTTGCGTTGTCCGAAGATGGGCGCGGGAGAGAGCCGCGGGAGGTTGGGGGAGCCCTCCGCAGCGGACGCCGAAGGTGAAAAGTCCGAGGCAGCGTTCGCTGCCTCGGACCGAATCTCTCAGGCAGAAGGACCGCGCGCCGGAGGGCGTCCTGGAGAGTCTGGTCGAGGACCGGCGCCGACGGGGTAACACTCTCAGGTTTGGGACAGGGCGGAAAACGAAACGCTCACCCGACAAGGGGGTATAGCCGCGTGGCGCGATTCACACCGCACACCGAGGACGACATCCGCGAGATGCTGGATGCCATCGGGGTCGAGACACTCGATGATCTCTTCTCCGACGTCTCGCCGAAGTTCGAGGGGGATCTCGACCTCCCGCCAACCCTCTCCGAATATGAAGCCCTCCGAGACGTGGAGGCGCGGGCCGGGGAGAACGTCTCGGGGATGCCGATCTTCCTCGGTGGTGGGGCTTACGACAGGATCACACCTTCCTCCATCGGCGCCATCATCAGCCGGGGTGAGTTCCTCACCTCCTACACGCCCTACCAGCCGGAGGTCAGCCAGGGACACCTCCAGGCCATCTTCGAGTTCCAGTCCGTGATCTCCGAGCTGACCGGCCTCGACATCGCCAACGCCTCCGTCTACGACGGCGCCAACGCCGTCGCCGAAGCCGCCCTGATGACCGCCCGCCTGACAAAAAGAGATCCTAAAGTCGCCGTCTCCGCCGGCTTGAACCCCCGCTACCGCGAGGTCGTCGAGTCCTACTGCGTCGAGGTCGTGGAACTGCCGTTCGATGGCGGGACCACGGATTACTCCGCCATCCCGGACGATGTATCTGGCGTATTCGTGCAGAGCCCGAACTTCTTCGGGGTTGTGGAGGATATCGAGGCAACGTCTGATGCGGCGCACGATGCTGGCGCCCTGTGCGTCGCTGTATGCGACCCGATCTCACTCTCCGTCCTCGAAGCCCCAGGCAACCTCGGCGCGGACATCGCCGTCGGCGAAGCCCAGCCGCTCGGAATGCCGCTCCTCTTCGGCGGGCCTTACGCCGGATACATGGCTACCCGTGAGAAGTTCGTCCGCCAGCTACCTGGCCGCATCGCCGGGGAGACGGTGGATCAGGACGGAAAGCTAGCCTACGTCCTCACCCTCCGAGGCCGCGAGCAGGACATCCGGCGCGCCAAAGCAAACTCCAACATCTGCACCAACCAGGCTGTCACAGCCCTCGCCGCCACGGTCTACGCGGCTCTCATGGGGCCGGAGGGGCTGCGCGAGGTAGCAGAGCTCTCCATCTCCAAAGCCCACTACCTCGCAGACAGGCTGCAAGACGCCGGGCTGAAGCTCCGGTATCCCGACGCGCCGTTCCTGTGGGAGTTCGCTGTCGAGTTGCCGGATGTGGGTCGTGCCAGTGACGCATTTTTACGCAACAATATAGTCGGGGGTTTGGATCTCGGGGAGGGGACGATGCTCGTGGCGGTGACTGAGAAACGGACCAGGGAAGAACTCGACGCCTTCGTGGAGGTGGTTGCGAATGCTTGAAAAGACGCTTGGGAGCCTGATCCGGGACAAAGGCCGCGAAGGCCGCCGTGGATACACCCTCCCGGGATTCGACGTCGAGAAGACGGACCTCGAAAAGGTTCTTCCCCAGAAATCCATCCGCAAGGAGAAGCCGGGGCTTCCCGAGGTGGACGAGCCAGCCGTGATCCGTCACTACACCAACCTCTCCCGCAAGAACTGGGGCATAGACACGAATTTCTATCCCCTCGGCTCCTGCACTATGAAACACAACCCGCGCGCCAACGAGGCAGCCGCAGCCGTCCCCGGATTTTCTGGTCTCCATCCGCTACAGCCCGAGAAAGAGGCGCGGGGAGCGCTGCGTGTCATGTACGAGCTTCAAGGTTTCCTCTCGGAGATCTCCGGGCTGCCAGCCGTCTCGTTGCAGCCGATGGCTGGGGCGCAGGGCGAACTGACCAGCATCCTCATGGTCAAGAAGTATTTCGAGGACGCTGGCGATGAAGGGCGAACCACGGTCCTCGTTCCGGCTACTGCCCACGGCACCAACCCGGCGACGGCCTCGATGGCCGATTTCAAGTCCGTGGAGGTCGGGCTGGACGAGCACGGTTGCGTGGACGTTGACGAACTGCGGGAGAAGGTGGACGAGACCACAGCCGCCCTGATGATCACCAACCCCAACACCTGCGGCGTCTACGAACGCAACATAGCCGAGATCGCCGAGGTTCTGCACGAGAACGGCGCGTTCCTGTATATGGACGGCGCGAACATGAACGCCAATCTAGGTCGCATGCGTCCCGCCGACGCGGCCGTTGACATAATGCACTTCAACCTGCACAAGACATTCTCCACCCCGCACGGCGGCGGAGGTCCTGGTTGCGGCGCAATCGCTTGCTCCGCAGCGCTCGCCCCATTCCGTCCGGATCCCACCGTCGAAAAAGACGGCGATGCATTTCACCTCGTCCGCCCGGCGAAATCCATCGGGAGGATGAGTACCTTCCACGGCAACTTCGGTGTCATCCTGAAGGCGTGGAACTACATCAAGATGCACGGCCCCGAGCTTCGGGACGTGACGGAGATGGCCGTACTGAACGCAAACTACGTGCGCGCCAGGCTCAAGGGTGTGTACCGCGTACCCTATGAGGGACCGTGCAAGCACGAGGTCGTCGTGCAGCCGCCGAAGGGTATGAAGGCGCTGGACATCGCCAAGGGACTCATAGACCACGGCTACCACCCGCCCACGATCTACTTCCCCCTCGTCGTCAAGGAGGCCATGCTCATCGAGCCGACCGAAACCGAGTCCAAAGAGACCCTCGACGACTTCGTAGGCGCGATGCTGGAACTGGCCGAGAGCGCGACGGAGGATCTCGAAGAGGCCCCGATCCACGCGCCAACCCGCCGCCTCGACGAGACCCGCGCCGCCAGGCAACTGAAAGCCAGGTGGTAGACGTGGCCCGGAACTCTCTCCGCCGCACCCCGCTCTACGAAGAACATAAAGCGGCGGGAGCCCGTCTCGTGGATTTCGCCGGCTGGGAGATGCCGGTGCAGTACGCTGGCATCAAGGCCGAGCACGAGGCGGTCCGTACCCGCGCCGGCCTCTTCGACGTGTCCCACATGGGCGAGGTTGTCTTCAGCGGCCCTGACGTCGAAGCCGCCGTGCAGCGACTGGTCACCCGCGACGTGTCACGGCTAGAAACCGGACAGGCGGGATACGCGGCGCTCTGCTACGAGGACGGCGGAACCGTTGACGACGTGCTCGTCTACCGTCGCCCCGATGATTTCCTGATCGTCGTCAACGCCTCCAACCGTGACAAAGACGTGGACCATTTCAGGGAGAACGTCTCAGGCCTCGATGTGGGGTTGGCCGACGAGTCAGACGACTGGGCGCTGCTAGCGCTCCAGGGACCGGACGCCGTAGAGATCCTCCAAAACCTAACCGACGCGGACCTGTCCGGGCTCAAGTACTACCGATTCGTGGAGGGCGAGGTGGATGGAGTACCGGCCACCATCTCACGCACCGGCTACACGGGTGAGGACGGGTTCGAGGTCTTCGTCCGCCCCGGCGACGCCGCAGCCCTGTGGCGGAAGCTGCTGGATTCCGGCGCGGACCCGGTGGGGCTCGGGGCGCGTGACACGCTGCGGCTTGAGGCCGGGATGTGCCTGTACGGTAACGAGCTGGATGCGGAGACGACGCCGCTCGATGCCGGCATAGGTTTCGCGGTCCATCTTGATAAGGAGCCGCCTTTCATCGGTCAGGGCGCGCTGCTTCTCGAAGACGCAGAGGGATTGAAGAAGAAGCTCGTCGGGTTCGAGGTGGAGGGACGCGGCATCGCGCGTCATGGGCATACGGTCACGGATGGGGCCCAGATCGTGGGCCAGGTCACGAGCGGGACGCACTCCCCGACCCTGGGACGGGCCATCGGGCTTGCGCTCGTCGAGCCTGAAGTACAAGATAGGTTCACGGTGGTGATCCGGGACCGACCCGTGCCGACGAAAACCGTGCCGCTGCCTTTCTACAAACGCGACAGGAAATAAGGGGGAGGGCGCATGAGCGTACCGCAGGATCTCCAGTACACGAAAACCCACGAGTGGGTCCGTATCGAAGATGACGTTGCCACTATCGGCATCACGGATCACGCCCAGGAAGAACTTGGCGACGTGGTCTTCGTCGAGCTACCCGAGGGTGGAACATCGTTCGAGGCCGGTGACTCCTTCGGCGCTGTAGAGTCCGTCAAGGCCGTCTCGGACCTGTATGCGCCAGTTGGTGGCGAGGTAGTCGAGGTCAACTCGGCACTGGAGGATGCGCCGGAGAAGATCAACGAGGATCCCTATGGTGGAGGTTGGATCCTGAAGCTCCGTGTCTCCGGCGAAGGGGATCTCCTCTCCGCCGCTGACTACGAGAAACTGCTGGAAGAAGAGGAATAGAGGCGGATAGATTTCCTTGTTTTCCAGCGGGTGTTTCCCTGGTCGTGCTCCCAGTTTCCACCCAGCCACAGCGGGCATTCGACGCCATTTGCCGCACAAAACCCGGCTCCTGTGAAGGAGATCACGCCGCATATAAGCTAAAGCTCAAGCGAAATCCTTGCAGTTTTCTGCGTTTTTCACAGCGAAAATGGCGCAAGTAAAGGGAATTGTGGGATACTCGCTATGTGCAATCTGCAGATATTTGCGACTCGTTTCTAAATTCTCTGTCACAAGCCCTTTACAAAGTGTGACGAGCGGGGTAATATCCAGTCAGTCGGTTGGTGCGAAGCTAAACCGACACAATTAAAGAGCCCGGGGCGCTACTCCTCCTTTCCCTTTCCCCACCTATCACCCCTAAGGAGTGTCCCGGGCTCTTCCCCTTTCTCCAGCAGATCAGACGTTCAGCAACTTGGTAGTCAGCGGGTCATGGAATCCGTGGTTTGTGGAGTTGAACACGAACCTTGTTATCTACGAAAAAGCGGCCCCTGGCAAAAACGCCGGGGCCGCAAATCTCTATGTGCCTGATACGTGGTCTCTGAAATCTAGCTCGCCGCTTCTCCCACCTGGGTCAGATAGTAGAGGGTGTGCATGAGTTGGGCTGTCGGGTCTATACGGTGGACGTCAATGTCCTGGGGAACGTGCAGCAGGACGTCCGTGTAGTTGAGGATCACGCGTATGCCGGCGTTCACCATAAGCCCTGCCACATCCTGGGCTGAGGATGCTGGGGTGGCGATGATGCCGATGATCTCATCCGCCTCGGCCACGCTCTTGTCGAGTTCATCGAGGTGCTTGACCACGATGTTGCCGACTGTGCGTCCCACCTTGCCAGGGTCGTTGTCGAAGACGTCGTGGATGACGAAGCCACGCTTGGGGAGGATGGTGCTCGCGGCGATGGCGCTACCGAGGTTTCCGGCCCCGACCAGCGCGATGTTGTAGGTCTGCCTCAATCCCAGGATGTTCCTCACGGCCTCCACCAGGTCGTAAGCCTGATAGCCGACCCCGCGCGTCCCTGAGAAACCTATGGCGTTGAGATCCCGGCGAACCTGCACCGGGTTGATTCCCGTAAACTCCCCGAGCTCCTTGCTGGAGACCGCGTCACGGCCTTCCTCGATGAGCTGCTGGGTCGTACGGAAGTACTTGGTCAGCCTGTTCGTCAGGCCCGGTTGTAACGTGGCTCGCAACTTTTCTCCCGTTCCTTCTGGTCCACTGGGTGATGACGAAGGCATTGTAACAAAATGGTGCACTCTTGCAATAAAGGTG
>JACDAR010000297.1 GCA_013695335.1 Rubrobacter sp. | reverse complement strand
ACCTGGTTGGAGGGACAGACCTGGCGAGACCTGCGGCGTGCCATGCGGCGCGGCGGTCCCTGGCACGTCTTCCACTTCGTCGGTCATGGCGATTTCGACGTGGCCAGGCAAGAGAGCGCTATCGCCCTTACGGACGGAGAAACGGGCCGCGAGCATCTGCTGAGGTCCAGGGACCTTGCCAGGCTACTGGATGGTCACCGATACCTGCGCCTGGTGTTCCTGAACTCCTGCGAGGGGGCCAGAGGCAGCGAGGGCGACCCATTCTCCGGCACGGCCGCTACGCTGGTACACAACAGGATACCGGCGGTGGTGGCGATGCAGTACGAGGTCACCGACAAGGCGGCCATAGAATTCTCCCGTAGCTTCTACGAGGCCGTGGCCGACGGGTGGCCTGTGGATGCGGCGGTGACCGACGCCCGCGTGGCGGTCAGCATGGACAGCATGCTGGAGTGGGGGACGCCGGTACTCTACATGCGCTCGCCCGACGGCCGCCTGTTCGACATCTCGACGGATGCCCAACCCGTCGGGTCCACCTCAGAGCAAACCGAAGATCGGGAAGAGGACTCGCTGCGGCGCTATCGCGAGGGTGTGGAATCGGCCTGGGTAGACGGAGAGAAGATGCACGAGCACGAAGTAGGGAGGCCTAAGGAGCTGGCGGCCAGACTCGGATTGGACCCGAGCGCCGCAGCCAACATCGAACGCGAGGTCATGGGCGGCACCATCGAAGCGATCCTCAAACTCCAGGAGCAAGCCGCCAGGCCGAATGAGCCCCGCAATGAGTTGCTCGAAGCGATCATCGAGCGCCAGAGGCAAGCCGCCAGGGAGAATAAGCGCAAGAAAGAGCTGGACGAACTCTATGCCCAGGTACGTCGATCATACCAGGCTCGGAATTGGCAGGCGGTGGTTGATGCGTTCGACAAGATACACGCGGTAGACCCCGAGTTCCCTGACCCGGAGGGAATCCTGACGTCAGCTCGCGAAGCCCTGAAGGCTCAAGAAAGCGCCATTACAACAGCGAATGCCGACCGGATTCGATGCCTAAGCACGCTCGAAGGACACACGGACTGGGTGAGTAGCGTTGGGTTCTCGCCCGATGGTCGGCTGCTCGCCTCGGGGTCAGACGACAAAACGGTGAGGCTGTGGGGGATACCGTAGGCGGATCGTTCGGCGCTCGCTAGCCGGCCCAACAAACCTTACCGTCGGCTGTAGTTTCGTTTGGAAAGCCAGAGAATGAGGAAAACCTCCACCGGCCATACATGAATGTGGATTCGAGATACCTCCTGGTCTATCCTTGATTCATTGCCGATCTGTCGCGGGTAGATCAGCATCGGATGCTAAGAGGACGAATCTCGACTTCTTTCTCGATCCTGCATCACACCTGGTGAAATTACACAGACTCTCTAATATCCGGGTAACATAACGTCCCTATGAGGAATTCTCGTACTCGGGGCCAACGCCGGATAGGGAACATGCCCCGTCTTGCCTTGAGGAGTACGGATCGGGGTTCGGTACGCTATCCTGGCGGATCTTCGGGGCCGGTCTTGGGAACGCGTTCCGCAGCTTACCGGCGCGCCCGATATCGCCGCTTCGTGGTGCGGCGTATCGGGGGCGTCGTTGTGCTTTGCCTGGTTCTGGCGCTACTCTGGATCGGGGGCCTGGCCATCGCCTCGCCATCCGAACAGCCGTCTCTACGGGCCGTTTCGCCTGTGGAGACGGGGAACGTTCCGATTCCCCCGGCTCCCCCTGATTCTCCAGATGCGCCATCACCGGATATGAAGCGGGTATGGGATGCGGCCGCGGCCGAGGATTCGTCGCCGGATCTCGCCACCAACAGCAGAACCGGGACTTTGGGGGGGAGGATCTCGCTTACCTTCGACGACGGTCCCAACGCGCGTACCACGCCTGAGGTCCTCGACACGCTGCAAAAGTACAACCTGAAGGCTACTTTCTTCGTGCTCGGGCGTCAGGTGAAGGAGAATCCGGAGCTGGTGCGCCGGATCGTGAAGGAAGGCCATACCCTTGGCAACCACACCTACGACCACGCCGACCTCTCGACTTTGAGCGCGAACCAGATGCGCAGGGAATTACAAAGTACCCAGAAGGCGGTGGACGATGCCCTCGGCTACCATTATCCCATGGCGATAATGCGGCCTCCTTACGGCGATCCGTACATCGGCGGGACGGACTCACTACCGGCGTTTCGGCGAATCGCCAGGGAGCAAAAACTCTTCCCGATTATGTGGACCGTGGACCCCAGCGACTACCTGCGCGGCGGAAACCCACGGGGGATCATACGGGCTGTCGTGCGAAAAGATAAGGCCGATCAGAAGGTAAGGCAGGGGAAGCGCGACGAGATCCTGCTGTTGCACGACAGCCACAGGCAAACTGCAAACGCCCTCCCCGAAATAATTGACTACTACCAGAAGGCAGGGCGGAAGTTCACGAATGTGGACGAGCTGCTCGCGGAAAAGTACCTCAAACCGTAGACCGCACATCTGCCCGAGCGCGTCCCCTGAATGATTCCGTTCCCACAAATCCATAGCCGATTCATAGCCAATTCATCGCAGCTTGCCACGATACCGGGCTGCGAGATGGCCGGGGAGGACTCGACCAGTTCTCCCAAAGATGAGGAGGCGAGATGGCATGGGATATAGTCGAGGATTCAGGGCATCCTCTGACCATGATCGGCCAGAAGGCTCCCATTGTCGGGTACGGAACGGTCTTCGAAGCAACTATCTTGCTCCGCCTCCGGGAAGACGGCAGGAGCAACTACACGCACCGTGAGCCGAAGTCACATCCGCCCTGATGGCTAATGGGCAACCAGCCGGTAACCGCCTGAAGGCCCACTCTTCGCTGGCATGGCTACGGAAGAACTAGGAGGACAGCATCATGCAACTCTTCACCATCGGCGACAGCATCTCCCAGGGTTTCATGTCGGGGGCGGCGGCGCGTACGGACCTCGCTTACTCCACCCTTATCGCTGGATGTATGGGGCTGGAAGCCGGGTACAGGTATCCCCAGTGGGGGGCGAACGGGCTCCCTATCAACATGGAGGTAATTCTTCGCAGCCTGGCGAATAAGTACGGCGACAACGTGAATCCCCTCGAATGGGCCTTCGCCCTGCGTACCGCCAATCGGATCATCGAGGACGCGGAGGATTACTACGAGCGTGGAGCAGGTGGCAAAGACACTCCTTACACAGAGAGCGGAGGAGAGAAGTCAGAGTACTTCCATAACGTGGCCTTCCAGGGCTGCGACGTCGCGGATGCCTGGGCGCTCACGCCAAGCTTGTGCAAAGAGATGATCCCGGAAGACGGCGAGAGGGACGCTTTTCTTCCTTTCTCGGGTCCCAGCGCTGCCTACTATCGCACGGCTCTGAAAGTGCTCAACCCCTCTCTCGCTCGTGAACACGATGAACGCAGCCAGGTTGGATGGCTCGCCGAACACGCCCGGAAGGAAGGCGTCGAGAACCTCATACTGTGGCTGGGAGCGAACAACGCGCTGGGTACCGTTATCACCCTGAATATCAACCAGACCCCCAACGACCCGAACCGGCGTCCGCATACCATGTCCCATCCGGAGCGCGCCACGAACAATTGGAACCTCTGGCATCCGGCGGATTTCGAGGCCGAGTACCGGGAATTGCTGCGGCGGGTGGATGCAGCAATGGAGGGCAACGGCGACGAGCACGATAACTGGAAGGTCTTCGTGGGCAACGTCCCCCTGGTGACTATCGCACCGCTCGCCAAGGGTGTCGGCCCGGTCATGGAAATAGAGCGCAATGGGAAGAAGTCCGTGTACTTCAAATACTACACGTACTTTTTCTTCGAGGAGAATGATGTGCGCGAGAAGGACATCGCATACCTCACGCTGGAAGAAGCGCTTCACATAGATGATTGCATTCGAGCTTATAACCAGACTATTAGCGACGTACTCGACGAGCAGAACACGAGACATGGCACGGAACGTTACCATCTGGTGGATACTTGCGGGGTTCTGGAAACCCTCGCCTTCAAACGGAATGCGGGACAGATAGGATACGATTTCCCCGCCCATTTCGAGTTCGTCTATCCCAGGGTGAACTCGAAATACTACCATGCTGACAGGCGCGGTAGGCTTCGTCAGGGCGGGCTGTTCGGCCTGGATGGGGTACATCCTACGGCAATCGGGCAGGGTATCGTCGCCCACGAGTTTTTGAAGGTCATGAAGAAATCCGGCGTAACCGTGGACGGCGGGCTCGACTGGCCTGCCATTATTGCCAGGGACACCCTCTACTCAAAGCCCATACGGATCATGCACGAGCTATACAACAAGGACTGGCTGGCGAAGTACCTGATCGAGCGCTTCGTCAGTGGAACTCAGCCCCGGTAGACGATCGGATCTCCTGTCGGCCATATTCCCGCTGCTTCGAGAATTGCCTCAAGGGTACCCCGGAGTGAACAGTTAGTGGAGAACGAGCCTGGGGCTATCCCCAGCGCCCCAATCATTCCGGGCGGAAGCAGCAGAGCGCAGATTCAGAGTCGTGGGCGGTGAGGAAGACATACTGGGCTGTGGCTGCCGTAACGCCTGCAGAAAAGCCCCGTTTCAGGCGTCGAGCACTACGTCCGAGAGCGGACTTCCTATGCAGATGAGACGCAGGCCCTGTTCCAGCTCCTCGTCCCCGATGGCGAATGCCATGTCCTGGTCGATCTCACCCTCCAGGCATTTCTGGATGCAGGTGGTGCAAGTCCCGCTGCGGCAGTCGTAGGGAAGGGTGAGACCCGCGTGTTCGGCCTCCTCCAGGATGTACTCGTCCTCGGCCACGTCTATGGTGACGCCGCGCTTCTTGAAGGTAACTTTATGCGACTTCGCCATTTCGCTCCCCCGGTCCTTTGACAGGTCGTGTGTTCCGGGCTGTTCTAGCACACCGGCGGGTTCGCCCTGGCGAACTACACGACCTCGAAGTTCGCCATCATCATGTCCTCGTGCTCCAGGTTGTGGCAGTGGAAGACGTAGCGTCCCCGGTAGCCGTCGAACCGGACGAGCACGCGCGCCCCTTCTCCCGAGGTGAGATCCACGGTGTCCTTCCAGCCAGCGTCCTTCGGCAAGGGTTTCTCACCGTTGCGGGAGAGCACCTTGAAGTGGACCAGGTGCAGATGGACAGGGTGTGAGGCGGGGCGACGCTCAGGTTCCAGATCTCGGTAGCCCCCAACTTCGGGCTGGCATCCATGCGCCCGGTATCGAACGGCTCACCATTGATGCCCCACATCACCCGGCCTTCGTCGCTGACGCGGGTGAAATGGAACTCGCGCTCGCGTATGGTATCGGACTCCCGTAACGCGTCGAACTCGCCCGTGTCCGAGAGCCGGCGTGGAACCGTACTCTCCTCTTTCTCCTTGCGGTTGACGCGGAACCGCATTGCGTTCCTGGCGCCGCCGTTGCCGAGCAGGTTCTTCAGGGTGATCTCCGCACCGACCGCGTACTTCGAGAAGTCTACTATCACGTCGAAGCGTTCCGCCTGCGCGATGCGGATTGTGCGGTGGGGGACCGGCGCGCCGAGCAGCCCACCGTCGCTTCCGATCTGGACGAAGGGGACGCTATCCTCCGGCGCCGGGTCGAGGGCGAGCTCATAGCGACGGGCGTTGGAGGCGTTGAGTATGCGGAAACGATACCTGGTGTTCGATACCTCCATCACCAGCCAGGGGGCGCCGTTGACCAGGATCACATCCCCGAGAACGCCATCCATATAGTCTTCCTCGACGCCCGGTTCGTCTTGCAGCGAGGGATCGAGGGAAGGGTAGAGAAACGAGCCGTCCTCGCTGAATGAGCGGTCGCAGATCATGAGCGGGATGTCTTTGCCGCCCTTCGGCAAAGGCAGGCTTTCCTCTTCATCGTTGCGGATGATTTGGAAGCCTGCGAGCCCGCGCCAGACCTGCGGGCCGGTGAAGTCCATCCGGTGGTCGTGGTACCAGAGTGTGGCGCCGCGCTGTTCGTTCGGATATGTGTAGTTCCTGGAGTGGTGTGAATTACCCACGTCCATCGAGCTGTGTCCACCCATCGAGTGGCTATGGCCCTTTCCTTTGGGCATGATCAGGTCCGTGGGATATCCGTCGCTGCCTGGGGGCGTCCGTCCGCCGTGTAGATGCACCACCGTCGGGACCGGGAGCTCGTTGCGGTGGCGCACCACGACCTTGCGTCCGCTACGGGTCTCCAGCGTGGGGCCGGGGAAGATACCATCATAGCCTCAGACCTCCGTCTTCAGGCCAGGCAGTATCTCCGCCCTGCCCGCTTTCTGGGTTATCTCGTAGTAGTCGGTGTTCGCGCCGGAGCGCACGGGCTCGAGCACCGGGGGCACCGGCAGTGGCGCCCGGAATGGAATGGGCAGCCTCGCCTTGCTCCACAGCACCGTTCCAGTCGAGCCCTCGCCTGAATTGGAGCAAGCGGATGCGCCGAACGGGAGGGCTAGGGCCAGCCCGCCCGCGAAACCCAGCTTCAAGAACTCGCCGCGGGAAATGTTCATGCGTGGTTCATCCTTTCCTTCTCCCGGCCACCGCGGCCCACGCCCGCCTGGCGATAAAGAGGCTCAGCAGGAAGATCAGGAACGCGTTCACCGGGTGCAACGCAGCCGCCGGCACGGCGACGTTGGCGAATGCGTACTGGGCGCCGATCAGGATCAACAGTCCCAAGGGCAACAGCCTCAAGCTCCACGGCAAGCGTCCGGCGAAAGCCACGGGCGCCATCGGCAGGGGCAGCAGTTCCAGAACATGCACGAAGCTCGTATGCCAGGACCAGTCCGCCCCGAAGGCTCCCATGCCGGCGAAGAACACCTGGACCAGGATGCAGGCGGCGAAGGCCGAAGCGAGCAGGGCGTAGCAGACCCTGGAACCCCGAACCACATAGGATTGTCCTGGCAGCATCGCGCCTCGCGCCGGTGGTTTGAATCCTGGCCGCCGCCTTTCGCCGGGTGGGTTCGGGACGGCGGCGGTTGCCTGATTTTCTGATCGCATGGTGGGGCCTCCTCCTTGTTCGCCGGTCATTGCATGAGGAAGCTACGACCGAATCGGTGGCAGGGGCATCGGCCAAAAGGGGGATTCCGGTGGTTCATCGGGGTTCATTCGCGCGCAAGGGAGTATGCGACGCGTTGTGAAAGCTCGGGATGCCTAGGAGATCAGGTGCAGTTCCCTTGCGCGGGCGAGGGCTTCGGCGCGGTTTTTTGCGCCGAGCTTGCGGTAGATGTTGCCCGTGTGGCTCTTGATGGTGCCGACGGAGATGAAGAGATCCCTGGCCGCTTCCGAGTTCGTCTTTCCCGAAGCGAGGAGGCCGAGCACCTCTATCTCACGCTCGCTCAACGGGTCTTCGAGACCATGGAGCGTGCCATCGTCTCCCGATTCCACTTCCAGGGGTGCGGAGCCGCTGCCAGACAACCCCCGCCTATCGCGTTTATCCAGGGCATAGGTCATGACGCCGTCTTCCATACGCATTCCCAGGTGGCCTTTGCGGGCCAGCTCCTCCAACGCCTTCGACGCTTCGTCCACGGTAAGCGAAGTCCGCATCGCGGCCGTGGCCGGGGTGAGCCCGCCGCGCTCTTCCAGGGCGCTGAGGATCTCCTTCTCCTTTTCCCTCGCGCCAGGGATGGTGCGGCGCGACTCTTCGTGCGTCGCTATGGCGCGGTTTATCTGCCACATGAAAAGCGCGGGAGCCCCACCCCGAGGCCCAGGATGCCTATCCAGACTATGCCTACGTCGGCCAGTCCTCTGTCTATGATGAACACGACCGACACTAGCAGGATGAAGAGGCACCACACCCCCACGCCCAGAGCCGCCAGAATCCGGATCAGCACGACGCCCCCCGCCAGGCCCGACCGATCTAATCTCTTCGATCCATCCCCGGGCCTCGTTGCTCCGGCCTTCCGTCCGGGTCATCTCTCTATCCTGCCTTCGTATGCGAGGTGTCCGCAAGCCTTCCACCGAGTATACGTGCCAGAATCTTCCGAGGCTTCACGAAAAACCCCGGCCCCGAAACGCTGGGACCGGGATCTCTAATGCAGGTCGCGTTGTCCCTATAGTTCTCGGGCTTCGAAGTCCTCGCCGGGCACGCCGCAGACGGGACACTCTTCCGGCGGCTGTACTCCCTCCATCTCTTCGCCGCACGTTCCGCAGACCATCGTTACGGTCATCGGTGGGTGCGGGGCCTTGCCGTTCTCGGCCTCGATGCTCTCGCCTGTGTCGCGCGCGAGGTCCGCTATGGACACCTTGCCGGTTATAACGTCCTCCATGGTGGTCCGCGCTCCCGTGAGCGAGTCTTCGACGAGGGGGAGGTCTATCTGCGTGACGCTGCGCTCGCGGGCGAGCTTCTCGGTCATGTTGCGCGAGATGTTTCGCATGAAGCCCTTGGGCGCCCGGTCGAGGCGGTCTATGGCCTCCTGGGTCCAGGCGAACTCCTTGCTGCCGCCCTCGGGGACCAGCGCCCCGGCCTTCTGGAACGCCGAGTGGTCTATGGGGCACGTACCGCCAGTCTCCTGTACCTGCTGTTTGGCGTGGCTGACTGGACAGCCGCCTGACTTCACCTCGGGGGCCTCGCGACCAGTCTCCTCGCGGTACTGCTGCTCGGCGTACTCGCGGGTGATCGTGGAGTAGCCCTTCTTGAGCGCGCTCTTCTCGACCCTCGCCTTGACCCGGCGCTGTTCCTGCCATTCTTCGAGGCTGTCGAGGAACGCCTTGGCGTCGTCGGTCCAGTGCAGCTCTCGGCCGTCGTAGACCTCTGAGGTGCTGAAGGTGTCGTCTTCGCCAGCGGTGGCGATCTCCGCATCAACGGCGTGGAAGTGGTTGGGGCCGCTTCCGCAGACGGGGCACTTCGCCGGCTTGCCCTTCGCCACGTAGCGGCACACGTCGCATTCGAAGCGGTCGTGGCCCTGGGCCACGCGATGAATTTCCTCCTGAACCTCCGCCGATACGCCCTCGATGTCGCCCTGGTCCTCGGATTTGCCGAAACCGCCTCGCCCCGCGTCGAAGATCTCCTGCTTCGCCGCCGCGTCGTCGCCGTTAGTCCCGTTGGCGGAGCCGTTCTTATGGCCGTTGCCGTTTGCCTTCGCCTTGTCGGCGGTGCGCTCGTCGAAGTCCTTGAAGAGGGAATCGATAGGCTTGTCCTCGCCCATCGCTTCGGCTTCGCGCATCTGGTCGCCAATGGCGCGCATGGACTCCATAGCGCCGGGCGGGAGGATGTTCTTTATTACCTCGTCAATGACGCCCGAGGTAATGACCGTGTAACCCTTCTCTATGGCGTAACGGATCACGGCGCCCGTCGCCATCCCGACCACGAAGCCCGGGATGCGGTCCATCCGCTCCAGGGCCTCCTTGGTCCACGTCATGTGCTCCTGGGCGGTGAGGATGTCAGGGGCCTGGTACTCATAGTTGCCGATCAGGACGTTCGTCGGCAGGAAGCGCATCATGTTCTCGGTGTTGCCGCCGATATCCATCTCGTTGTCTGAGTGATAGCCGATGCGGCCCATGACGACGAGCGTCGGGTTTACTTCCTTGACGTACTTCATCGTCTGCTCGAAGGGCTTGCCCGCCAGCAGGGTAGTCTTCAGCTCGACGCCTTCGT